>NZ_JBFRTQ010000163.1:1557-21925 GCF_041474195.1 Vibrio sp. 10N.222.52.C3
GGCTACTACATGGAAGGTCCTTACTACCACCGTTACGCGATTCGTCCAACGTGTGTGTTTGCTGAAGTGATTCACCGTCATATGCCTGAAGTTGATATCTACAACTACAAAGGCGGCGTGATTGGTAACACAGTACAAGCGATGCTTGCGACGGCTTACCCGAACGGTGAGTTCCCAGCTCTGAATGATGCTTCTCGTACCATGGGTATCACTGACATGGGTGTTCAGGTTGCGGTAAGTGTTTACAGCAAGCATTACTCTTCTGAAAACGGCGTAGACCAAAATATTCTGGGTATGGCGAAGATTCAAGACGCAGTATGGATGCACCCATGTGGTCTTGAGCTATCTAAAGCCTACGAAGCCGCTTCTGCGGAGAAAGAAATCGGCATGCCTTTCTGGCCTAGTGTTGAATTGAATGAAGGCCCTCAAGGTCACAACGGCGCGCAAGGCTTTATCCGCATGCAGGATAAGAAAGGCGACGTTTCTCAACTTGTGATGAACTACGGCCAACACGGCATGGGTCACGGCAACTTTGATACGCTGGGTATTTCTTTCTTCAACCGCGGTCAAGAAGTGCTACGCGAATACGGCTTCTGTCGTTGGGTTAACGTGGAGCCTAAATTCGGCGGCCGCTACCTAGACGAAAACAAATCTTACGCTCGTCAAACGATTGCTCACAACGCAGTCACGATTGATGAAAAATGTCAGAACAACTTTGACGTTGAACGTGCAGACGCTGTACACGGTTTACCACACTTCTTCAAAGTAGAAGACGAGCAAATCAACGGCATGAGTGCATTTGCTAACGATCACTACCAAGGCTTTGACATGCAACGCAGCGTGTTCATGCTAAACCTTGAAGAGATAGAATCTCCGTTATTGTTAGACCTATACCGCTTAGATTCTGAGAAAGGCGGCGAAGGCGAGCATCAATACGACTACTCACACCAATATCAAGGTCAGATTGTTCGCACTAACTTTGAATACCAAGCAAACAAAGAGCTGAACACGCTAGGTGACGATTTCGGTTACCAACACCTATGGAACGTCGCAAGCGGTGAAGTGAAGGGAACAGCAATTGTAAGCTGGCTACAAAACAACACCTACTACACATGGCTAGGTGCAACGTCTAACGATAATGCTCAAGTTATCTTTACTCGCACTGGCGCTAACGACCCAAGTTTCAATCTACGTTCAGAGCCTGCGTTCATTCTACGCAGCAAAGGCGAAACAACACTGTTTGCTTCTGTTGTTGAAACGCACGGTTATTTCAACGAAGAATTCGAGCAATCTGTCAATGCACGTGGTGTTGTGAAAGACATCAAAGTCGTGGCTCACACCAATATCGGTTCGGTAGTTGAGATCACCACAGAGAAATCAAACGTGACAGTGATGATCAGCAACCAACTTGGCGCGACTGACAGCACTGAACACAAAGTAGAGCTGAACGGCAAAGTATACAGCTGGACAGGCTTCTACTCAGTAGAAACAACTTTAAACCCAGAATTAGCAAGCAGAGCAGAGCAGGGGAAATAATAATGAGCTATCAACCACTTTTACTTAACTTTGATGAAGCAGCAGAGCTTCGTAAAGAACTTGGCAAGGATAGCCTTTTAGGTAACGCACTGACTCGCGACATTAAACAAACTGACGCTTACATGGCGGAAGTTGGCATTGAAGTACCTGGTCACGGTGAAGGCGGCGGTTACGAGCACAACCGTCACAAGCAAAACTACATCCATATGGATCTAGCGGGCCGTTTGTTCCTTATCACTGAGGAAACTAAGTACCGTGATTACATCGTTGATATGCTAACAGCGTACGCGACGGTATACCCAACACTTGAAAGCAACGTGAGCCGTGACTCTAACCCTCCGGGTAAGCTGTTCCACCAAACGTTGAACGAGAATATGTGGATGCTTTACGCTTCTTGTGCGTACAGTTGTATTTACCACACCATCTCTGAAGAGCAAAAGCGTCTGATCGAAGACGATCTTCTGAAGCAGATGATCGAAATGTTCGTTGTTACTTACGCACACGACTTCGATATCGTACACAACCACGGCTTATGGGCAGTGGCAGCAGTAGGTATCTGTGGTTACGCAATCAACGATCAAGAGTCTGTAGACAAAGCGCTTTACGGCCTGAAACTAGACAAAGTAAGCGGCGGTTTCTTAGCGCAACTTGACCAACTGTTTTCGCCAGACGGCTACTACATGGAAGGTCCTTACTACCACCGTTTCTCTCTACGTCCAATCTACCTGTTCGCAGAAGCGATTGAACGTCGTCAGCCTGAAGTTGGTATCTATGAATTCAACGATTCAGTGATCAAGACAACGTCTTACTCTGTATTCAAAACCGCATTCCCAGACGGTACATTGCCAGCGCTGAACGATTCATCGAAGACAATCTCTATCAACGATGAAGGCGTTATCATGGCAACGTCTGTGTGTTACCACCGTTACGAGCAGACTGAAACTCTGCTTGGTATGGCTAACCACCAACAAAACGTTTGGGTTCATGCTTCAGGTAAAACATTGTCTGATGCTGTTAAAGCAGCTGATGAAATCAAACCATTCAACTGGGGTAGCCTGTTCGTTACCGACGGCCCTGAAGGTGAGAAAGGCGGCGTTAGCATTCTTCGTCACCGTGATGAGCAAGACGACGATACCATGGCGTTGATCTGGTTTGGTCAGCACGGTTCTGACCACCAGTATCACTCTGCGCTAGACCACGGTCACTACGATGGCTTACACCTAAGCGTATTCAACCGTGGCCACGAAGTGCTGCACGATTACGGCTTCGGTCGTTGGGTAAACGTGGAGCCTAAGTTTGGCGGTCGTTACATCCCAGAGAACAAGTCTTACTGTAAGCAGACGGTTGCTCACAACACAGTAACGGTTGATCAGAAAACGCAGAACAACTTCAACACAGCACTGGCTGAGTCTAAGTTTGGTCAGAAGCACTTCTTCGTAGCAGACGACCAGTCTCTACAAGGCATGAGCGGCACCATTTCTGAGTACTACACTGACGTAGACATGCAACGCAGCGTGATTCTTGCTGAACTTCCTGAGTTCGAAAAACCGCTAGTGATTGATGTGTACCGCATCGAAGCTGACGCTGAGCACCAGTACGACTTACCAGTTCACCACTCTGGCCAGATCATCCGTACTGACTTTGATTACAACATGGAAAAAACGCTTAAGCCGCTAGGTGAAGATAACGGTTACCAACATCTATGGAACGTTGCTTCAGGTAAAGTAAACGAAGAAGGTTCTCTAGTAAGCTGGCTACATGACAGCAGCTACTACAGCCTAGTAACCAGCGCGAATGCGGGCAGCGAAGTGATTTTTGCTCGCACTGGTGCTAACGATCCAGACTTCAACCTTAAGAGTGAGCCTGCGTTCATCTTACGTCAGTCTGGTCAAAACCACGTGTTTGCTTCTGTACTAGAAACGCATGGTTACTTTAACGAGTCTATCGAAGCTTCTGTAGGCGCTCGTGGTCTGGTTAAATCAGTATCTGTTGTGGGCCATAACAGTGTCGGGACTGTTGTTCGCATTCAGACTACTTCTGGTAACACTTACCACTACGGTATCTCAAACCAAGCTGAAGATAAGCAGCAAGCAACTCACACTGTTGAGTTTGCTGGTGAGACATACTCGTGGGAAGGATCATTTGCTCAACTGTAAATGATTAATACTAATCACAGTAAGTAAGTGAGCAGAAATAGCGCAGGAAAAAAGCTTGAGAACAAGGCAGAATTTTTCGATAAGTAGTTATTCTACAATCAAAAATTCTAACGAAGTTATCGAGCTTTTTAACAAGCTAGGGTGATCAGTTATTTACTACGATTGGTATCACATGCAAGTTATTTAACGATGGCTTGTGTTGATGTGGTGCTTTGCGGGAACGAAGCGTCACATTGAATTCAGTCGTGATTGCAAAATCGTTCGTTGATACCAACAACGACTGAATACATCGGGAATAAGTCAAACCGAGTAACTCATTGCGAGTTGCTCGGTTTTTTTATGTGTGTAAGAAACAGAATAGAACGTTTCAACAAACAAAAAGCCTACTCAGTGAGTAGGCTTTGATCTTATTGACTAGGGCGTGTTGACTTTTCTCGGTTAAATTTTGTTCGAGATAAAAGCGTTTTAATCGAGGCGAGGGGGAAGTAGCCTAGTCATTCTAAGCAAATTCCCCTCAACAAAGAGTAAAACGCTTTTAGCCGAACCCTTCGGGCAGCGTTTGCTGGTCATTTCTACTACGTTATCGGCTTCTCATGTAGGCTAGCTACACATCGAAGCCTCTGTCTTGTATAAATACCCAGCAACTCGCTGCAAAAATCAGCTCGAAAGGTCAACACGCCCTAAATAACCAACTAGTTAACGTTGTTTTTAGTATTTAGATAAGGGCTTTTCTTGCTTTGGCTGCCACCCATTCGGAGAAGATGACCGTCACTAGAATCGCACAGAAAATCACAGTCACTTGAGGCCATGCCAGCATTGCCATCGATTCTTGCAGTTTTAAGCCGATACCGCCAGCGCCCACCAAACCTAAGACGGTAGACTCACGAATATTGATATCCCAGCGGAACAAGCTCGTGCCGATGAAACTTGGCATCACTTGCGGAAGAATACCGTAGTTCAATACCTGCAGCGGAGAAGCTCCAGTCGATTGGATTGCAGACATCTGTGTTGCATTCACTTCTTCAATCGCTTCATACATTAACTTCGCCACAAAACCAATTGAACGTAGCGCTATCGCAATGATACCGGCCAACAAGCCTGGGCCGATGATTGCTACCAATAACAATGCCCAAATTAACGAGTTAATTGAACGACTTGCCGCGATGATGAACAGCGCGATAGGTCTGATAAACGTCATGCTTGGCGTTGTATTACGTGCAGCTAAGAACGCGACTGGAAACGCTAGTACTATCCCCAACAGTGTGCCAAGTGTCGCGATGTTAATGGTGTCCCACAACGGACTCCAAAGAGACTCTAAGTAGCTCCATCTTGGTGGCCACATACGTGACGAGATATCAGCAAGTTGATTCGGTGAGTCAGTCACAAAGTACCAAATCGTGTCTTTGTTCATGACTTGCCATGCAAAAACCGTTAGGGCAACAAAGCAAAGCCAGCCAATCCAAAGCATTAGGCTCTGTTTACTGTCGTAACGCTGCCATTGGGTACGATTCATGGAGCTTGTAGAGGTGTCATTTAGCGTGCTCATTGGTCGCTCCTTACTGCACATGCTTGCGGATGATGGTCGATAGGTATTCACACAACATCACGATCACGATAATAATCAAGAGAATAGCGGCCGCTGCGCTGTATTCATAACGGTCCATGGCAGTGTTCAATGTTGCGCCGATGCCCCCTGCGCCAACAATGCCAATCACAGCAGATTCACGAAAGTTGATGTCGAGTCGGTACATCGAAAGCCCGATAAAGCGTGGCATTACCTGCGCTTGAATGGCGTAGTTCACCTGTTGTAGCCAACTTGCGCCAGTTGCACGCATTGCAGTGAGAGGTGCTGGGTCAATGGCTTCAATTTCATCGGCAAACAATTTCGCGAGAAAGCCGATGGTGGCGAAGGTCAGCGTGACAAAACCCGCAAACGTACCAAAGCCAAACAGAGCCACACACAGAATCGCAACGATGATCTCTTGTAAGCTACGCGCAACCGAAATAAACGCACGACAGAACAAGTAAACAGGCGTAGGGGCAAGGTTTTTCGCTGCGCCTAACCCGAATGGAATTGAAAGAAGGACACCCGCCACGGTCGATGTGAGGGTCATGGTTAAACTCTCAATCAAACCTTGTGAGATGTTGTTCCAACGGCCACCAAAATCTGGGTTCATGAAAGCCAAAATGAACTGCCAGCCGCGTTCGCTGCCTTCGTAAATTCGAGTCCAGTTGACGTGTACCGACTGAGTCGCAAGGTACAAGTAAACCGCGACAATGATGATTAAGCTCCAGCGCAGCCATGGGCTAGAAATCAGTGGCGGCTTTGTCCACTGTGTCGGGTATTGTTTGGAATTCTGTTTTCCTGACTTTAAATGCTGCTGAACTTGATTTGGATATGGTTGAGTCATATTGTCGCCTCGGACAGGCGAGGGCTTGTGATGATGAGGTCATCGGCCTCTTCTTCTGCTTGTTGACTCCAGTCTTCTTCACCGTAGATTTGCGTTAAAACATCTTCAGTGAGCAGGTTTGGTTTGTCATCAAATACGACACAACCTGCATTCAAGCCGACAACACGGTCAACAAACTGCTTTGCTAATTGAACATCGTGAATATTGATGATGGCAGGGAGCTGTTGCTCTGAACAAATCTCACTGATCAGTCGCATGATTTGGCGCGCTGTACGTGGATCAAGTGCGGCCGTTGGTTCATCAATCAACAGTAATTTCGGTTTCTGAGCAAGTGCACGTGCAATACCAACACGTTGACGCTGACCACCCGACAGAGCATCGGCCCTTTTATTGGCGTGTTCTAACAACCCAACACGGTCGAGTAGCGCATAAGCGGCTTGGATATCCGATTCAGGGAAACGACGAGTAAAGCTCTGCCAGAAGTTCACGTAACCCAAACGCCCTGAAAGTACGTTTTCCATCACCGTTAAACGCTCAATCAGCGCGTACTCTTGGAAAATTATCCCGATTTCACGGCGTGATTGTCTCAGTTGTCGCTTAGACAGCGTTTCTAGATTGGTATTGGAAAAGATCACTTCGCCGCTGGTGGGCTCGGTGAGCCGATTAATACAACGGATAAGCGTTGATTTACCCGCACCAGATGGACCAATTAAACCAACCACTTCACCGGCATTGACCGACAAGCTAACGTTGGTAAGGGCTTTATCAGAACTGGAGTAGTGCTTGGTAAGCCCTTTAAGGGTAAGAGTAGACATAGAATTCCTATAAGAGCGGTGTACTAAGAGTTCGCCTGAGACAGGCATGGAAAGTAAACCGGAAAGAGTGGTGAATAACTGCAGGCGATTACACCTGCAGTTAGTTTTATCGGTGTGTGATTGGCTTTTTAGTTCGGTTGAACTTAGCTACACGTGTAAGGGACTTTATTGGCTGTATCGATAGTGCGGATCACTTCCCAGTGCTCTTGGTAAGTGATCGGAACGAACTTCGCTTCACCGTTACGCTCAAATTCTTCTTGAAGCTTTGTGCCTTCCCAGTCGAAAGTGAAGAACGCTTTTTGAATCTTCTCTTGAAGCTCTGGTGTTAGGTTGTGCGCTGTGCCGTAAGCTGTTGTTGGGAAGGTTTGTGACTTGTAGATGCTCTTGATTTGACCTTCTTTCACGACTTCACGTGAAAGCATACGGTTCAATACTGAGTTAGCGACGGCTGCTGCGTCATAATCTTTGTGTGCGACACCCAAAATAGAGTTGTCGTGCGCGCCAGAGAAAGCCGGTTTGAAATCACGTTCAGGTTGAAGCTGGTATTCAGCATCCAGAATCGCAGAAGGGGCTTTGAAACCAGAGTTTGACGTTTGCGATGTGAATGCTAGGTTTTTGCCTTTTAGGTCTTCAACCTTTTCGATGCCTGAACCTGGGTGCGTGATGATTTCCATTTCGTAACCGAAAGAACCATCTTCCGCTGCCATCATGGTGAATGGTGCGAAGCCTGCGCAGTTAACCGCTAGTGGCGTTGAACCTGTGTTGAAACCTGCGATATGCAGACGACCTGAACGCATTGCTTCAATTTGAGCTGCGTTATTTTGAACAGGGAAGAAACGAACCGTTTTTTCCGTTGTTTTTTCAAGGTGGCTCAAAAACTCGCTCCACACATCAGCGTATACTGCTGGATCTTCAACTGGCGTGTAAGCAAAAATTAGCGTGTTTGGATCCACCCATTGTGATTCATCTTGAGGTACATCGGCGACCAAGTTACCAGAGCGGTCTTCGTATCGTGTATCCATTGCTAATGCAGAACCAGAAAAAATCAGCGCAGCAGTAATAGCGCTCTTAAGCGTGAGATTTGTTTTTGTCGGTTTCATTATTTCAGTCCAATTGAGTGATTTTTTGGGAAGGGAGTATAGAAATCGAGGATGACAGAACCGATGCGTTTTGATGACGGATTTATGAATGGTGTAACATAATGTTTCTAGCTGTGTGGAGTTAGATGCTTTATAAGTGTTTGATTCATTGAGTAAATTAATAGAACGCGACTCGTTGCTAATTTACTCAATTGGCGCTAGGTTGAAATCCTGTTATAGTGATCCTTAAATAATACATAAACATAACATATAAAATAAGTGAACTTATGGTTAGCACTTTTAATTCAATCTCGGGCTCGAAGCGCAGCCTGCACGTGCAAGTAGCGCGTGAAATCGCTCGTGGAATCTTGTCTGGTGAACTGCCACAAGGTTCTATTATTCCTGGTGAAATGGCGCTGTGTGAACAGTTTGGTATCAGCCGTACGGCACTTCGTGAAGCAGTTAAACTACTGACTTCTAAAGGCCTGTTAGAGTCCCGCCCGAAAATCGGTACTCGTGTAGTGGATCGCGCATACTGGAACTTTCTTGATCCTCAACTGATTGAATGGATGGATGGTCTAACCGACATAGACCAATTCTGTTCTCAGTTTTTAGGCCTTCGCCGTGCGATTGAACCTGAAGCGTGTGCATTAGCTGCAAAATTTGCGACTGCTGAGCAACGTATCGAGCTTTCAGAGATCTTCCAGAAGATGGTAGAAGTGGATGCTGCTGAAGTATTTGACCAAGAAAGTTGGACAAACATCGACATTCGTTTCCACAGCTTGATCTTCAATGCAACAGGTAACGATTTCTACCTGCCATTCGGCAATATTCTGACGACCATGTTCGTTAACTTCATCGTGCACTCTTCTGAAGAGGGCAGCACATGTATCAATGAACACCGTAGAATCTATGAAGCGATTATGGCTGGCGACAGTGAAAAAGCTCGTACAATGTCAGCGGCTCACTTGCAAGATGCTAACCACCGTTTAGCCACTGCAAGCTAAACACGGTTTTCAACTTCATTTGAACCAGTCAAAAAGGTATGCCAAGTGCATGCCTTTTTTGTTTTTAGAAAGCGTGTTGCACCATGTGTGGCACTGTTTTGGTTCACCCCCGCTTAACTCCTTCTTAAGTCAGTTCCTTCTTGTATACGCCTAGCGGTCGTTCTCTTTACCATCAGAATAAAAATAATATTACGCTCGATATTCGTTTTAGACACTCGAGCTCCCCCCAAATAATTATGCGTCATCCATGATTTTTCATTTTTGTATATTTTTAATCCGCCATCGTTTGAACAGGATATGCCGCTTCAATATGGATTAATTTAAGTTGAATTCTAATGAAATTGTCCACTCTCAATAGATAAAAACACTGGTTTATTGTGTGATAAATGAGGGGGGTTTAGCTCAGATTTGGCTTTTATTATTTTTGAGAATTTTATATTTATATGTGTTTGGTTGTATTTGTTAATAAGTGTGCAAAGTCTCGCTTTTTTATAAGTCTTTGATTTTAATTGGTGTGATGTTCTTTGGTCTTGGTTTTTTGAGTTTTCATCTCAAACACCAGTAATTTCCTTAATGGATTGGCCATATTCCATCCTATGTCATATATATAATTAACTTAATCAATCAAAATAAGATCGCCATCACTTATTTGGATTATTGTACTACAAATAAAGTTTGAGATTTCCTATAGTCCTCGTAACAAAATACAACGGACAAAGGATACACGATGGAACTCAACACGATTATTGTCGGCATTTATTTCCTATTCTTGATTGCGATAGGTTGGATGTTTAGAACATTTACAAGTACCACCAGTGACTACTTCCGCGGGGGCGGTAACATGTTGTGGTGGATGGTTGGTGCAACCGCCTTTATGACCCAGTTTAGTGCATGGACATTCACCGGTGCGGCAGGTAAAGCGTATAACGATGGTTTTGCAGTAGCGGTCATCTTCGTAGCCAACGCATTTGGTTACTTCATGAACTTCGCATATTTTGCTCCAAAGTTCCGTCAACTACGTGTAGTAACGGTAATCGAAGCAATTCGTATGCGTTTCGGTGCGACTAACGAACAAGTGTTCACTTGGTCTTCAATGCCAAACAGTGTTGTTTCTGCCGGTGTATGGTTAAACGCACTAGCAATCATCGCTTCTGGTATCTTCGGTTTCGACATGACAGCAACTATCTGGATTACCGGTTTGGTTGTATTGGCAATGTCTGTAACGGGTGGTTCATGGGCGGTAATTGCATCTGACTTTATGCAGATGGTTATCATCATGGCAGTAACCGTGACATGTGCTGTTGTTGCTGTTGTTCAAGGTGGCGGTGTTGGTGAAATCGTGAATAACTTCCCTGTAGCGGAAGGCGGTTCTTTCCTTTCTGGTAACAACATTAACTACTTAAGCATCTTCAGCATTTGGGCATTCTTCATCTTCGTGAAGCAGTTCTCTATTACTAACAACATGCTTAACTCTTACCGTTACCTAGCGGCTAAAGACTCAAAGAACGCGAAGAAAGCAGCGCTACTAGCGTGTGTGCTAATGCTTTGTGGTGTATTTATCTGGTTCATGCCTTCTTGGTACATTGCAGGTCAAGGTGTCGACCTAGCAGCAGCTTACCCAGAAGCAGGTAAGAAAGCGGGTGACTTTGCCTACCTATACTTCGTACAAGAGTACATGCCAGCAGGTATGGTTGGCCTTCTAGTTGCGGCGATGTTTGCAGCGACAATGTCTTCAATGGATTCTGGTCTAAACCGTAACTCGGGTATCTTTGTTAAGAACTTCTATGAACCAATCGTTCGTAAAGGTACGGCTAGCGAAAAAGAACTAGTAACGGTTTCTAAGATTACTTCTGCCGTGTTTGGTATTGCTATTATCCTTATTGCACAGTTCATCAACTCGCTTAAAGGTTTGAGCCTGTTCGATACCATGATGTATGTAGGCGCACTGATCGGCTTCCCAATGACAATTCCTGCATTCCTTGGCTTCTTTATTAAGAAGACTCCGGACTGGGCTGGTTGGGGTACGCTAGTGGTTGGTGGTTTTGTTTCTTACTACGTGGGTTTCGTTGTTAACGCTGAAATGGTGTCTTCAATCTTCGGTCTAGAAGAGCTAACAAGCCGTGAATGGTCTGATGTTAAGGTTGCTATCGGTCTGATTGCTCACATTACGCTGACAGGTGGTTTCTTCATCCTATCAACTCTGTTCTACAAGCCATTAACTGAGAAGCGTCAAGCAGACGTTGATAAGTTCTTCGGTAACCTGTCTACTCCATTAGTTGCGGAGTCAGCAGAACAGAAAGTACTGGATAACAAACAGCGTGAAATGCTTGGTAAACTGATTGCGGTAGCGGGTGTCGGTATCATGCTAATGGCTCTACTCACTAACCCAATGTGGGGACGTCTAGTCTTCATACTTTGTGGTGTGATTGTTGGTGGTGTTGGTGTGCTATTGGTTAAAGCGGTCGATGACGGCGGCAAGCAAGCGAAAGCAGTAACTGAAAGCTAATACATAGAAAACGATTATAATAGAATGCGACGACTCGAAAGGGCGTCGCATTTTTTTTGCTCTGCGAAACGGAAAAACGGTCAGGTGGAAGATATCTGACCTAAATCACGAAAACTGTACAAAATGGTTCAATCGAACCGAAATAGATTTAATTGTCCTACAATAAGACGTATATTATTGCTAATTCCTTTCAATCAACTTGAAAAATAAGTGAGTTAGAATGAGCGACCAAAAATCTCTTGATGCAATCAGGAAGATGAAGCTGGAGAATGATACTTCAGCAGGTAATCTTGTAGACCTACTCCCTATCGAAGTACAGAAACGTGACTTCGACCTATCATTCCTAGACAACTTGAGCGAAGCACGTCCACGTCTTCTTGTTCAAGCAGATCAGTTAGAAGAATTCAAAGCGAAAGTGAAAGCTGATGAAGCTCACTGCATGTTTGATGATTTCTACAATAACTCGACAGTTAAGTTCCTTGAGACTGCTCCTTTCGAAGAGCCTCAAGCGTACCCAGCTGACACGGTAGGCAAAGCTTCTCTATGGCGTCCTTACTGGCGTCAAATGTACGTTGATTGCCAAATGGCACTAAACGCGACACGTAACCTAGCAATTGCTGGTGTTGTGAAAGAAGACGAAGCGCTAATTGCTAAAGCAAAAGCTTGGACTCTAAAACTGTCTACGTACGATCCAGAAGGCGTGACTTCTCGTGGCTATAACGATGAAGCGGCTTTCCGTGTTATCGCGGCTATGGCTTGGGGTTACGACTGGCTACACGGCTACTTCACAGATGAAGAACGTCAGCAAGTTCAAGATGCTTTGATTGAGCGTCTAGACGAAATCATGCACCACCTGAAAGTGACGGTTGATCTATTGAACAACCCACTGAACAGCCACGGTGTTCGTTCTATCTCTTCTGCTATCATCCCAACGTGTATCGCGCTTTACCACGATCACCCGAAAGCAGGCGAGTACATTGCATACGCACTAGAATACTACGCAGTACACTACCCACCATGGGGCGGTGTAGACGGCGGTTGGGCTGAAGGTCCTGACTACTGGAACACGCAAACTGCATTCCTAGGCGAAGCATTCGACCTATTGAAAGCATACTGTGGCGTAGACATGTTCAACAAAACATTCTACGAAAACACAGGTGATTTCCCGCTTTACTGCATGCCTGTTCACTCTAAGCGCGCGAGCTTCTGTGACCAGTCTTCAATCGGTGATTTCCCAGGTCTAAAACTGGCTTACAACATCAAGCATTACGCAGGTGTTAACCAGAAGCCTGAGTATGTTTGGTACTACAACCAACTGAAAGGCCGTGATACTGAAGCACACACCAAATTCTACAACTTCGGTTGGTGGGACTTCGGTTACGATGATCTTCGCTTTAACTTCCTTTGGGATGCACCTGAAGAGAAAGCACCATCGAATGACCCACTGTTGAAAGTATTCCCAATCACGGGTTGGGCTGCATTCCACAACAAGATGACTGAGCGTGATAACCATATTCACATGGTATTCAAATGTTCTCCGTTTGGCTCAATCAGCCACTCTCACGGTGACCAAAACGCATTCACGTTGCATGCATTCGGTGAAACGCTAGCGTCAATCACTGGCTATTACGGTGGTTTCGGTGTTGATATGCACACTAAATGGCGTCGTCAAACGTTCTCTAAGAACCTTCCACTATTTGGCGGTAAAGGTCAGTACGGCGAGAACAAGAACACGGGCTACGAAAACCACCAAGATCGCTTCTGTATCGAAGCGGGCGGCAACATCTCTGATTTCGACACTGAATCTGATGTGAAGATGGTTGAAGGTGATGCAACGGCATCTTACAAGTACTTCGTTCCTGAAATTGAATCTTACAAGCGTAAGGTCTGGTTTGTTCAAGGTAAAGTATTCGTAATGCAAGACAAGGCAACACTTTCTGAAGAGAAAGACATGACTTGGCTAATGCACACAACTTTCGCAAACGACGTGGCAGACAAGTCTTTCACTATCCGTGGCGAAGTTGCGCACCTAGACGTAAACTTCATCAACGAGTCTGCTGATAACATCACGTCAGTTAAGAACGTTGAAGGTTTTGGCGAAGTTGACCCATACGAGTTCAAAGATCTTGAAATCCACCGTCACGTTGAAGTGGAATTCAAGCCATCAAAAGAGCACAACATCCTTACGCTTCTTGTTCCTAATAAGAACGAAGGCGAGCAAGTTGAAGTGTCTCACAAGCTTGAAGGCAACACGCTAATGCTAAATGTTGATGGTGAAACGGTTTCAATCGAACTGTAATTCGCTGAAGCAACAGAAGCTAGATACTAAAAACTCCGAGTGAAAGCTCGGAGTTTTTTTGTTTGCACAGAACAGGCAGTAGCCTACGAGGTGGGAAGAGGTTGCGTTGGTTAGTTAGAGGCTAAGTAGCAAGAGTGCCAGGCTTAGTAAGTGGCGACAAAACTTGGTTTAAAACCCGTGTTCAGTAAACCTTACTAAGGCTAGGGCAGTGACTGTCTTCCAATAATTTGTCAACTACTGACAGTGGGCAGCCTTAATCTTGTCTGAAAAAAGGGACGGCAGGTTAATAATCGTTATTGGAGTGGCTTATTCTCATTAATCGTATGACATTTAGAGTGCATTATTTCATCAATAGGTTATTTTTTGATTGGGATATCGCTCTTGTAAGTACAAAGCGTGACCATATTTTCTCGTAAAGTGAATCCCCGTCACAACTTGCGTCTAAGCATTGAAGGATTACCCTAAAACTATTGCGTAACGGAAAAGACGTCGTTATTATAATGACCATATAATCATACAATACTATATTTGGAGTTTGAACATGACTAAACCTGTAATCGGTTTCATTGGCCTAGGTCTTATGGGCGGCAACATGGTTGAAAACCTACAAAAGCGCGGCTACCACGTAAACGTAATGGATCTAAGCGCTGAAGCTGTTGCTCGCGTTACAGATCGCGGCAATGCGACTGCATTCACTTCTGCTAAAGAACTAGCTGCTGCAAGTGACATCGTTCAGTTTTGTCTTACAACTTCAGCTGTTGTTGAAAAAATCGTTTACGGCGAAGACGGCGTTCTAGCTGGCATCAAAGAAGGCGCAGTATTAGTAGACTTCGGTACTTCTATCCCTGCTTCTACTAAGAAAATCGGCGCAGCTCTAGCTGAAAAAGGCGCGGGCATGATCGACGCACCTCTAGGCCGTACTCCTGCACACGCTAAAGATGGTCTTCTGAACATCATGGCTGCTGGCGACATGGAAACTTTCAACAAAGTTAAACCTGTTCTTGAAGAGCAAGGCGAAAACGTATTCCACCTAGGTGCTCTAGGTTCTGGTCACGTTACTAAGCTTGTAAACAACTTCATGGGTATGACGACTGTTGCGACTATGTCTCAAGCTTTCGCTGTTGCTCAACGCGCTGGTGTTGATGGCCAACAACTGTTTGACATCATGTCTGCAGGTCCATCTAACTCACCATTCATGCAATTCTGTAAGTTCTACGCAGTAGACGGCGAAGAGAAGCTAGGTTTCTCTGTTGCTAACGCTAACAAAGATCTTGGTTACTTCCTTGCTCTTTGTGAAGAGCTAGGTACTGAGTCTCTAATTGCTCAAGGTACTGCAACTAGCCTACAAGCTGCTGTTGACGCAGGAATGGGTAACAACGACGTACCAGTAATCTTCGACTACTTCGCTAAACTAGAGAAGTAATCGACGTACGACCTCGCTAGGGTATTGCCTGTCTTTTTAGGCGGCGATACCTCAGCGAGGTTCGTTTTTATCTGCCATACCCAACCCTTTGTTCCCTCGTTAAACTCTTCTACTTCCTCAGCTACACCTACTCAAAACTCTGTTCAACTTTGTTACTGCCTCAATTCCTATTTTTGTTTCTATATCTATATCTATATCTATTTGTAAATTCAAAGCCTTCTAGCACCAACTCACTCACTTTTCCTCGCAAGCTTAAACCAGTGCACTTAACTGATTGTTGGCGATGGCTTAACACCGCTCGTATATCGGGTCTGAAAAGAAAGTAAAAAAAACCCACACAGCTGGTGACTGTATGGGCATGTTCGGACGAGCCGTCTGGAAAAACAAATGATCAATAGAAAGTGAAAAAACGAATAACGAGATCCCCCGACAGTTTCTACGTTAAACGAGTTCAATGACCTTAAAGCGGCTGCTTCAATTATCACTTTGAACTGAACAAAAGCATCCAGAAAGAACTTAAGTTATGATTCAAATACACCATAACTTAAGGCTTATTGTATTACAAATAAATTTTAAGATTGAATGCCTTGAGTGAATGGTTGGTTAGTGAAAATGTGACCTAAGGCTCACTTTCCTAGTCAGGTGACCGAAAGTGATATGAATAATTTGAGTGGAGGCATTATCGGCGAAGTTGTGAGGTAATCATCTGAAAGTTGATCATTTTTAATTGGTTAATTATTCCTTTCTAATCATGTTAAAAGTTCAAACTCATAAATGATACCTATGTCACAGGGTGATTTTAACCAGTTTTGATATGTCAAGATTGCTCACAGAAAGTGCAGTAAATTAAACATACAATATTAATTAAATTGATGGTTGTGACGATGGAACGGCATGAACAAGTTTTGCTTCCCGTATCTTCGAATATCTAAAAAATGACCATTTCATTCGGATAAAAATAATAGACATAGGTTGATATGGATTATGAGTTTTATGAATTCAAAATTGTCTCTAGGGTTTAAAGGAAAATTGATTTTAATGGTGGCGATCGTCAGTTCCAGTGCCTTGGCATTTACGAACTGGTTCACGCTTAACTTGGCGACTGATCAAGTAAACCAAACGATTTATAACGAGATTGATCACTCGTTAACGATAGAAATTAATCAGATTGAAAGCACCGTCCAGCGCACCATCGATACGGTCAATTCCGTTGCACAAGAGTTCATGAAATCCCCATACCAAGTACCAAACGAAGCGCTGATGCATTTTGCCGCTAAGCTCGGTGGTATTGACAAGATTGTAGTGGGTTTTGATGATGGTCGTTCTTACACTTCTCGTCCTTCAGAGTCTTTCCCAAACGGTGTTGGAATCAAAGAAAAATACAACCCAACGACTCGTCCTTGGTATCAACAAGCGAAATTGAAATCAGGTTTATCTTTTAGTGATCTGTTTTTCACCAAGAGTACTCAAGTACCTATGATTGGTGTGACTTACACCTATCAAGATCGCGTCATCATGGCAGACATTCGATTTGATGATTTGGAAACTCAGCTTAAACAGCTGGACAGTATCTACGAAGCCAAAGGCATTATTATCGACGAGAAAGGGATGGTGGTCGCTTCAACAGTCGAAAACGTACTTCCGCAAAGCAATATATCTTCTGCAGATACTCAGATGAGACTCAATAGTGCCATTGAACAGCCTGACCAATTCATTGAGGGTGTGATTGATGGAAACCAGAGAATTTTGATGGCCAAGAAAGTGGATATTGGCAGCCAGAAAGAATGGTACATGATATCTAGTATCGATCCTGAACTCGCGCTCAATCAGTTGAATGGCGTGATGTCGAGTGCGCGTATCCTTATCGTGGCATGTGTGCTTGGCTCGGTGATATTGATGATTTTACTGCTGAATCGCTTCTACCGCCCAATCGTGTCACTGAGAAAAATCGTCCACGATCTATCTCAAGGTAACGGAGACCTGACTCAAAGGCTTGTTGAGAAGGGGAATGATGACTTAGGGCATATCGCCAAAGACATCAACTTGTTCATCATTGGTCTGCAAGAGATGGTTAAGGACGTCAAATTTAAGAACTCGGATCTCGATACTAAGGTACTGAGTATTCGTGAAGGTTGTAAAGAAACCAGCGATGTACTGAAAGTTCACACTGATGAAACGGTTCAAGTGGTCTCTGCAATTAACGGCTTATCTGAAGCATCAAACGAAGTCGAGAAGAGTTCTCAGTCGGCGGCAGAAGCAGCAAGAGAGGCCGCTGTGTTCAGTGATGAGACGAAACAAATTAACACCGTGACGGAAACCTATATCAGTGATCTTGAGAAGCAAGTCTGCACCACCTCTGATGATATTCGCTCAATGGCGAATGAAACTCAGAGCATCCAGTCTATCGTGTCTGTGATTGGAGGAATTGCGGAACAAACTAATTTGCTGGCATTGAATGCGTCAATTGAAGCGGCGAGAGCGGGTGAGCATGGCCGAGGTTTCGCGGTGGTTGCTGATGAAGTCCGTGCGTTAGCCAACCGAACTCAAATCAGTACTTCTGAAATTGATGAAGCGCTGTCTGGCTTGCAGTCTAAATCAGATGGTTTGGTTAAATCGATTGAGTTGACCAAAAGTAACTGTGAAATGACGCGTGCCCAAGTGGTTCAAGCGGTAAATATGTTGGCCAAGCTAACGGAACAGATGGAAACGGTAAGTCGTTTTAATAACGATATTTCGGGTTCGTCTGTTGAGCAGAACGCCCTTATTCAGAGCATTGCTAAGAACATGCATAAGATTGAAAGCTTTGTTGAGGAGCTTAATAAGCTAAGCCAAGATCAGTTGATTGAATCAGCAGAAATCAAAACACTTAACGGCAGCGTTAGTGACTTGATGAGCAGCTTTAAGGTTTAACTTTTCTAATATTTATATTTAAAAATCAACATACTAAGTTTAGTTGTTGATCTGAGAGCCACTCAATAGCTTGCGAGTTTAGAGTGGCCTTTCTGCGTTTTTCTTGAGTCTAACTCTACGCAATACTCATTCATCCCACTTCATTTGCCGCATCTCACATTCTGATAAATAGACAATTGACATAAAATAGTACAAATGTGCATTATCACTCTCCCCTTATGGATAAGTGAGTTAAATGTGAATAAGCCAATCTTTATCGCTGCGCTGGCGTCGCTTACGTATGGCTGCGGTGGCAGCAGTTCAAGTGACGGTAGCACCCCTCCTGGCAATGAAGACCCAGACACTCCTTATGGCGTGGTCGCCCCTTATACGATTGCTAAGTATCAAACTATTCTCTCTAGTTCCGATCTTCAGGTGTCTGATCCTAACGGAGAAGAAGGCAACAAAACCTCTGAAGTGAAAGATGGCAACTTCGATGGCTACATCAGTGAATACTTTTACGCAGATGAAGAGAGCGAGAATCTCGTTTTCAAGATGGCAAACTATAAGATGCGCTCAGAAGTCCGTGAAGGTGAAAATTTTGATATCAACGAAGCGGGTGTAAGGCGAAGCCTGTATGCCGAGATCAGCTTGCCCGACATTGAGCATGCAATGGCTAGCTCTCCTGCCGATCATGATGAAGTGACGCTGCTACAGATACACAATAAAGGCACCGATGAGAGCGGCACAGGCTACATCCCTCATCCACTGTTGCGTGTCGTTTGGGAGCAAGAGCGAAACGGTATTACGGGCCACTATTGGGCAGTAATGAAGAACAATGCTATTGATTGTAGTAGCGCTGACGACTCTTCAGACTGTTACAACACCTCTTATAATCGTTACGATTTAGGCGAAGCCGATCTTGATAGCTTTACGAAGTTTGATTTGAGCGTTTATGAAAATACACTGTCAATAAAAGTGAATGATGAAGTCAAAGTAGCTCAAGATATCGCCTATTGGCAGCACCTATTGAGTTACTTCAAAGCCGGGATCTACAACCAGTTTGAAAATGGTGAAGCGACCGCTTACTTTCAGGCGTTGAGGTATACGACGACTCAAATGGATGGCGCTAACGACTGGGATATCAATGACTGGAAGTTAACGATTCCTGCCAGCAAAGATACTTGGTATGGCAGTGGCGGCACTAGTGCAGCTGAGTTAGAGCCTGCGCGCTGCGAATCGAGTAAAGATCTACTCTCAAACGACAGTGATGTATACGACAGCAGTATCGGCCTTTCCTATTTCGATACCGATCAAGGAAGAATGCACTTTAGAGCCGATATGGGCAATGGCACCTCGACAGTGAATTCTAACTACATCCGCTCCGAATTAAGAGAGCTGTACCAGAGCAACGACCAGCCAGATTGCAGCACCAGTGATGAAGATACCAGTTGGTATTTGGACGACACCAGAACCAACACAACCAGTCACGAGTTAACGGCAAGCTTGCGAATTGAAGATTACCCGAACATCAACGGCCAAGACCCAAAAGTAGTGCTCGGTCAGATCCATGGCTGGAAGATCAATCAAGCATTGGTCAAATTGCTTTGGGAAGGTGAGGGTAAGCCAGTAAGAGTGATACTGAACTCTGATTTTGAGCGCAACAACCAAGACTGTAATCATTGTGACCCGTTCAGTGTCGAGTTAGGGACTTATTCGGCAAGTGAAGAGTGGCGCTATACGATTCGTGCCGACCAAGATGGTATTTACCTTGCGACCCACGATTTAGATGGCACCAACACGGTTTCGCACTCAATCGGTTGGGGAGAGGATTACCAAGATAAAGATGGCAAAACCGTTTCTTTAACTCAAGATTGGGCCTCTAACGACATCGCTTTCTACTTCAAAGCGGGTATCTACCCACAATTTAAGCCAGACAGCGAGTACGCCGGTGAGATATTTGATGTGAGTTTTAGCTCTGTGAGAGCGGCACATTATTAAGCTCGCGCTGCTTTAACACTCGCGCTGGTTTAACAAATAAAAACCGTAATTAAAAGACCACATCAGTTGTTAACAATGTGGTCTTTTTTTGTGCTCAAATGTAATGGGTTAGGTAACTTTAATTTAAATAACGAGATCAACTTCCCGGTGAATAGCCACCAAAAATTATCGTCGCTTAGACGAGATGCTGATCCAAAATTTATCTACTCTCTATTTTATCAATAAGAAATGTGATCCAGTTAATAT
>NZ_JBFRTQ010000164.1:0-5775 GCF_041474195.1 Vibrio sp. 10N.222.52.C3
ATGGTCTCGTAATCAAATGTTGCAATTTAATGCTTAACCTTGTTTTCTTAATCTAAGACTATATGTATAAGTAAGTATAAGTCTTCAAGGTTGGAATCTATTGCTGTCTGCCTTGTCTATAACAATAAGTTTTATAAAAACAGCTTTCATGCGGAGATAAGTAATGAAGCGAGTAATGTTGTTCCTTGCAACTAACCTAGCGGTTGTATTGGTACTAAGTGTTGTTCTTAATGTTGTATACGCAGTTACAGGTATGCAACCCGGTAGCCTCTCAGGTTTATTGGTGATGGCTGCGGTATTTGGTTTTGGCGGCTCATTCATTTCATTAATGATGTCGAAGAAAATGGCGCTACGCTCGGTAGGCGGCATGGTCATTGAAAGCCCACGTAACGAAACAGAACATTGGTTGATGGAGACGGTAAGCCGTCAATCTCAACAAGTTGGTATTGGTATGCCAACAGTGGCGATCTACGATTCGCCAGACATCAACGCATTCGCGACAGGTGCTAAGCGTGACGATTCATTGGTAGCAGTATCAACAGGCCTGCTGCACAACATGACGCGTGATGAAGCTGAAGCAGTATTAGCGCATGAAGTGAGCCACATCGCGAACGGTGATATGGTGACCATGACGTTAATGCAAGGTGTAGTGAACACGTTCGTTATCTTCCTATCTCGTTTCATCGCCAACATTGTTGCGTCGAATGACAACGAAGAAGAGGGTGGCAGCAACATGATGGTGTACTTCGGTGTGTCTATGGTGTTGGAATTGGTATTTGGTTTCTTAGCAAGCTTCATTACGATGTGGTACAGCCGCCACCGTGAGTTCCATGCTGATGCAGGTGCAGCGCACTTGGTTGGTAAAGAGAAGATGATTGCAGCGCTAGAGCGTCTAAAGGTGAGCCATGAGCCACAACTAGAAGGTTCTATGATGGCATTTGGTATCAACGGTAAGAAGTCTCTAACAGAGCTTCTAATGAGCCACCCGCCGCTAGACAAGCGTATTGCTTCTCTACGTAACATGTAATCGCTACGTATTCTTCAGTCGCTAATCGACAAGATACATTTGAAAGGCTTCCTTCGGGAGGTCTTTTTTGATCTTGGCATCTAAGACAGTAAGTATTCGAGGAATAGGTGTCTGGCGATAGAGGGTTACTGGTGATGAAGCATTACGATATTGATTGGTTGATATCGCACGGATTGAGATGAGTAGGGTAATGATACTGGGTTGCTTTGTATTATTTTGCTGACGTCTCTTGTGCTCAATACACTTTGTTCCGCTCAACAAAAAGGCTTCCACATGGGAAGCCTTAGTCTATTCTGTGATTCGAAATTCGAACCTTACAGTTTGTCAGTTAGCTCGATTGCTTGGCCGATGTAGTTCGCTGGAGTCATCTCTTTCAGGCGAACTTTCTCGTCTTCAGGGATCTCAAGACCATCGATGAATGCACGCATGCCTTCGCCATCTACACGTTTACCACGAGTTAGCTCTTTTAGCTTCTCGTATGGTTTTTCGATGCCGTAACGACGCATTACTGTTTGTACTGGTTCAGCCAATACTTCCCAGTTCTTGTCTAGTTCAGCAAGTAGCGCAGCGCGGTTAACTTCAAGCTTGCTAATACCTTTCAGAGTCGAAGTGTATGCAATGATTGCGTAGCCAACACCCACACCTAGGTTACGAAGAACCGTAGAGTCAGTAAGGTCACGCTGCCAGCGAGAAACTGGAAGTTTTTGTGCAAGGTGGCTGAATACTGCGTTCGCTAGACCAAGGTTGCCTTCAGAGTTTTCGAAGTCAATTGGGTTAACTTTATGCGGCATTGTCGAAGAACCGATTTCGCCAGCAATAGTCTTCTGCTTGAAGTGACCAAGAGCGATGTAGCCCCAAACGTCACGGTCGAAGTCTAGAAGGATAGTGTTGAAACGAGCAATTGCATCGAATAGCTCAGCGATGTAATCGTGAGGTTCGATTTGAGTTGTGTACGGGTTCCAAGTTACGCCAAGAGATTCAGTGATGAACTCTTCGCTAAACTGGTGCCATTCAACTTCTGGGTATGCAGAAAGGTGTGCGTTGTAGTTACCTACAGCACCGTTGATTTTCGCTAGGATCTCAACGTTTTCGATTTGCTTGTATTGACGTTCCATACGGTACGCAACGTTAGCCATCTCTTTACCCATAGTAGAAGGAGAAGCTGGCTGACCGTGTGTACGAGACAGTAATGGAATATCACGGTACTCGTTCGCAAGTGCTTTGATAGCATCAATTACGTTACGGATTTCTGGAAGAATCACTGTGTCACGAGCTTCTTTAAGCATAAGCGCGTGAGAGGTGTTGTTGATGTCTTCAGAAGTACATGCAAAGTGAATAAATTCGTTTACAGCGTGAAGTTCAGGAACGCCAGCAACTTTCTCTTTCAAGAAGTACTCAACCGCTTTAACGTCGTGGTTAGTCGTGCGCTCGATCTCTTTGATACGTAGAGCATCTTCTTCGCTGAAGTTAGCGGCTAGTTCATCAAGAAACTGGTTAGCTTCTGCACTGAACGCTGGTACTTCTTTGATTGCATCAGTTGCTGCAAGCTTTTGTAACCAACGAATTTCAACGATAGAGCGGTACTTTAGTAGTCCAAACTCACTAAAGATGCTGCGTAATGCAATAGTCTTACTTCCGTAACGGCCGTCTACTGGTGAAACAGCAGTCAATGCTGACAGTTCCATGGTGTTCTCCTGAATTGAGTTTTCTAAATTTTGAGAGGTTTATACCAGTAACAATCTCAATTGTCACGCACATTGCGCAATCGTTTGCGTGAGAGTTGTGTTGATACAAAAAACAAGCTCGCGACGAGGCGCGAGCTAATAAACTACATTCGAGCTAGTAGGATTTGAGCCTGCTCGATCATCTTCTTACGACCGAAGATAAGGTGGCGGCGTTTACCACCAACCTGGCGCCAAAGCACAGCGCTTCGAATCCCTGATAGAAGAAGCGCACGAACCTTATGTTGGCTCGACGTCTGTTGAAGTACTGATGGTGTTCCAGATACCTGAATGCGAGGGCCGATAGGGCTGACGACATCTAGGTAGATGCTCGCTAAGTTACTGATCATTTGCTCGTCAAACAGATCAAAATGTTCAGTTTGGCGTTCTGCAGTTTGAATGCGATCGCCAAGCTGAGACATAGAGTCGTTACGAGAAGATAGCTTACGCTCAAGAGCCATCAAGCTGATGATGTAGCGCGTAATATCGCTACCAGCTGGAGTACTATCGATACCTTTTACTAAGCACTCAAGGCCAAGCTTTAGGTTCGCTTCACGTCCAAATACGCCCACGGTATTCGATGGGTTGGTATTTAAAATGGCACTGAGTGAAGCTTCAAAGGCATCTTTATCACAATGGCCGTCTTTCGCTACTTGTTGAACCAAAGCCACAGCTTGGCAAATTCCGGCGAAAGCAATAGTACGGTCATAAAGTGTATTAGCCACGTAGTAACTCCTAGTTGTCTTCTATCGTTTGTCGTTTGATTGATTAGATGCGCTTTTCGATGATACCACCACCAAGACATACTTCGCCTTGGTAGAACACTGCAGATTGACCTGGGGTCACTGCGATTTGTGGCTCATCAAAAATAACCTTAATGTTCTCATCATCAATTGGGATGATTGTACAAGGAATATCTGTTTGACGGTAACGTGTTTTTACCGTGCATGTCATAACTTCAGTAATTGGTGTGCGATTTACCCAATGAAGTTGAGATGCGATCAAGCCTTCTGATTTCAGAAGAGGGTGGTCTTTACCTTGTACTGCGATAAGTACATTACGCTTAAGGTCTTTTTCACCAACAAACCATGGTTCTTCGTTACCGCCACCACCTTTAGTGCCGCCAATATGAAGGCCTTTACGCTGACCTAGCGTGTGGTACATCAAACCTTGGTGTTGACCAATCACTTGGCCTTCAGGTGTTTCGATGTTACCCGGTTGTGCTGGTAGGTATTTGCCTAGGAACTCAGTGAACTTGCGCTCACCGATAAAGCAGATGCCTGTTGAATCTTTCTTCTTAGCTGTGATCAAGTCTTGCTCTTCAGCAATACGTCGCACTTCTGGCTTCTCTAATTCACCGACAGGGAATAGGCTGCGTGCCACTTGATCTGAGCTTAGCGTGTATAGGAAATAACTTTGGTCTTTGTTGCTGTCTAGACCGCGTAGCATTTCTGGTTTTACGCCAGCATCAAGCTCTTCTTGAGTTGGGAAAGTACGACGAACGTAGTGACCCATCGCAATGTAGTCTGCGTCTAGCACTTCATCCGCAAACTCTAAGAATGCTTTAAATTTGATTTCTTTGTTACAAAGGATATCTGGGTTAGGTGTACGACCTGCTTTGTACTCTTCAAGGAAGTATTCGAATACGTTGTCCCAGTATTCTGCAGCAAAGTTGATAGTGTGAAGGTGGATACCTAGTTTGTCACATACCGCTTGAGCATCAGCAAGATCTTCAGCTGCCGTGCAGTATTCTTCGTTATCGTCTTCTTCCCAGTTTTTCATGAAAAGGCCTTCTACCTGATAGCCTTGTTGCTGAAGAAGATACGCCGATACTGACGAATCTACACCGCCGGACATACCGACAATTACTTTCTTTTCGCTGTTTCCAGAGCTGATATCTGACATGTCTAAACACCGTTACTATTACTTGGTCGCAGATTCTAACAGAAAGAGAAACGCCGTGACAGATCCGAGACCGGAATCACAGTTTCATTTGCACAAATAGTGCGCTGACTTTGTTAGAGAATCGCATGAGAGCGAGGTGAGTCGCTAGGATGTCAGAAGTATATGTGGCATAGTCGCTCGAAATCCAAGGCCTGAGATAAAAAAATGTCTGAACAAAATGAATTTATGCAAGAAGAAGAGCTGATTGAGATCATCGAGAACCAGCTTGAAGATGGCGAACCAGTGAAAGTGAAAGAGACGTTGATGCGTTTAATGATGACAGGCACTCCACGTGAAGAAGCAATTGCGGCTATGGCATGTGCACTGGCAATTGAAGTATTTGACGTTATGAAAAACGGCGCGGAGTTTAATCAAAAACGTTACGCAGAGCATTTGGGCATGCTGCCTGATTTAAGCTTTATGGAAGGCGAATAAAAAAAACCTTCAGCAAACGTTTGCTATAGTTTGAAAGATTGCCGCGTTAAATATAGCGCGGTAGAATCCGCCACCTATTTCCCCTTGACTTAGACTAGCCCTATGAAATTCCCTGGACAACGTAAATCAAAGCACTACTTTCCGGTTCACGCTCGTGATCCTCTAGTGAGCCAAGCTCAAAGCAGTAAAAGAATGTCACGCACTCATATTATCGGTATTGACCAAACATTGGTGGATATTGAAGCAAAGGTGAGTTCTGAACTTATTGAGAAGTATGGTTTGAGCAAGGGACATTCACTGGTTATTGGCGACGCAGCCGCTGAATCTTTGTATCAAGAATTAAAAGAGCAGTGCCTGATTACCAATGAATACGCTGGTGGCACAATTGGTAACACATTACACAACTATTCAGTGCTAGCGGATGACCGTTCTACACTGTTAGGTGTAATGAGCCAAGATATTAAGATTGGTAGTTACGGTTATCGCTATTTATGTAATACATCAAGCAGAATGGATCTGAACCATTTACAAGGGGTAGATGGCGCAATTGGTCGCTGCTTTGCATTAATTACAGAAGACGGTGAACGTACTTTCGCAATTAGCGAAGGACAAATGAACCAATTAAAACCAGAAAGCATTCCTGAAAAA
>NZ_JBFRTQ010000164.1:6460-7353 GCF_041474195.1 Vibrio sp. 10N.222.52.C3
TGAAAAAATCTTCAAAAGTGCTTCTGCTTTAGTTTTAACGGCTTATTTAGTTCGCTGTAAGCTAGGCGACCCGATGCCTGAAGCAACAATGAAAGCGATCGAATACGCGAAGAAATACGATGTGCCAGTCGTTCTTACACTAGGTACTAAGTTCGTTATTCAAGATGATCCAGAATTCTGGAAAGATTTCCTTGAGCAACACGTAACGGTTGTTGCAATGAATGAAGACGAAGCTGAAGCGTTAACGGGTGAAAGCGATCCACTGGCTGCATCAGATAAAGCGCTAGACTGGGTAGACCTTGTTCTATGTACTGCGGGACCTGTTGGCCTATTTATGGCTGGTTATACAGAAGATGCAGCTAAGCGTGAAACGTCACTGCCTTTACTTCCAGGTTCAATTGCGGAATTCAACCGTTTTGAATTTAGCCGTCCTGCGCATAAAGATTTATGTGAAAACCCAACTAAAGTGTATTCGCACATTGCGCCATACATGGGTGGACCAGAAAAGATCAAAAATACCAATGGTGCAGGTGATGCTGCGTTATCAGCTTTATTACATGATATGGCTGCTAATAAGTACCACAAAGAAAACGTGCCAAACTCAAGTAAACACCAACATTCATTCTTGACGTACTCTTCGTTCTCACAAGTTTGTAAATATTCTAACCGTGCTAGCTATGAAGTGTTGGTTCAACACTCTCCACGTTTATCTCGTGGCCTTCCTGAAAGAGAAGATAGCCTAGAAGAAGCGTACTGGGAAAGATAAGTTACTTTCTTTAATCAGTAGTACTATCAGTATCAGTTGGTTTCTAATACTGATAGTACAAATATAAAAAAGGCTCCGAAAGGAGCCTTTTTTGTTTCTGAATATATTGAAGTCGTAAATAATATTT
>NZ_JBFRTQ010000165.1:0-802 GCF_041474195.1 Vibrio sp. 10N.222.52.C3
ACCATAAAATACCTAATAACCAGTGATAATAATCTTCGATTTTAACCCTGGTATTAGTTAGAGATTAACCGCCAGCAAATTTAACTTTGTAGCCTTTCTTTTCAAGGTGCGCTTTGATCTTGTCGCGCGCGTCACCTTGAATTTCGATGTTGCCATCTTTTACTGAGCCACCGCAGCCGCAAACTTTCTTGAGTTCTGCTGCCATTAGTTTTAATGGTGCGTCATCTAGGTCTAAGCCAGTTACGACAGAAACGCCTTTGCCTTTACGGCCTTTGGTTTCTTTTTGGATTCGAACGATACCATCGCCTTTAGGACGTTGGACTTTCTCTTCTTCAGGCTTAATGCGACCTGTTTCTGTTGAATATACTAGGCTCATAATTTACTTCTTTTGTTGCTCTGCTTTTTGTTTTGCGAGTAAGTAAGCTTCTATATGGCGTTGGATTGCAACCTTGCCGCCTTTGATTAAGCGACCGTTAAACATGCAATACCACGCATTAGGCTCACCGGTGTCATTCTTGATTTGGTAGCCGTTGAAGTTTTCAGTCGAGCCACCAGTTCCTCTCGACTTATTTAATGACATGAATTCTTTTGGATCAATAATAGATGCGGTATCAATCCACCAATCAATACTCTTTTTCACGGCAGCTAGGTTGCCCTGAATAACGTTGTTTTTTAACTTAGCACGCCAAACTGTGTTGTTAGCATCTATCGATTGAAGATGGACGCTTCGGTAAATTGAATTAGCCATATCTATTAATCATCTTTCTGTTTTCACTGCATTAATCATAAGTATACTAATCTG
>NZ_JBFRTQ010000166.1:0-19564 GCF_041474195.1 Vibrio sp. 10N.222.52.C3
AATACGTGGATTCCATATAAGAAAAGGGGCACTTCTGAGTTACGAAGTGCCATCTGTGAAGGTTCTGGACATTTCCGAGTTGCGTTTTATCTAATTTAGTAAGTCATGAATTAACAGAAGTAGGGCAACTCGCTTAGTCAAGTGTCCAGTATCACTGGTGCAGATCAGTTATCATATTTTAAGTAAATCACTCTAGAAAGGAAGCGAAACCTATGAATTTTAGTTTTGAACAACTTCTCGCGTTCGTGACCGTTTATGAACAACTCTCGTTTAGCAAAGCCGCGGTCAAACTCAATAAGCACCGAACTACGATAGGGCAGGTGATTACCAACCTTGAAGACCAACTAGCGGTCAGTTTGTTTGAACGAGTGGGGCGTTCGGTAGAGCCAACTGAAGATGGTCACCTTCTTTATCACAATGCTAAATTAACCATCGAGCAAGCGCGTACTTTCGATAAATTGGCGCTAAGCCTCTCTTATGGTGGATTAGAAAGCGTCAACATCGCTTATTCTAGTGTGATTCCTCATCGCGCTTTGGTTGAAATCCGCCAGCAATTTCTTCGCGATTTTCCGCTAATGCGCGTGAACTTTTTTGTTAGGAATAAACAGGACATCAAAAGAGGCATAGATAGTGGCGAATACCATTTTGGTATCGTCAATGTGCATGACCGTCAGGCGATGTATAGCTTTGATGCTACTTTCCTTGGGCATTTCGAATTTCTCCCTTTTGTTCAAAAAGGTGGAGATCTATCTAGGTTGGAGAAAAGTGCAGTCTTGGTGGCTCTGAAAAACAGCAAACAATTTGTCTTACGATCTTTTATTGAAGAAGGTATGTCAGAGAAGATTATTTACAGCTCAGACAATGAAGCAATCGATCAACTTGCCCTAGTGATAAAGATGGTCGAAGCGGGGTTGGGTTGGGCGTTACTGCCTAAAACCTTTTCTAATACTGAGTTTGCCAATCATGCTATTGAGCCAGTTGAAGCCGATGAGATGCTAGAGGGCTTCAAGTTTGGCTTCGCGCTTTGGTGTCCACATTCCAAACAAATTGTTGATATTAAAAAGTCGTTAATCACCGTGATAAACAATTATCGCAAGCGATTTGAAGATGGTCTCCGTCGTTAACTCATAGACTCATCCAATTTTTTAACAAGGTTCAATTAGAGCCTTGTTTTCGTTTCAGTTAACTTTAAGTTCGAGTTTTGATGGATTACACCCTTTATATAGGAGTGTGAGGTATCAAGCTGACTATCTCTTCAGTCATGTCACTTTCCCTGTACCTTTAAATAATATAAAAGATATCATACAGTTTGTTGTGATTTTACCCCCAGCCCGTGAAGATAAAGTGACTAAATGGTTGATGTGATACATAGCAATTGTTCACAACTAAAGTTCATAAGGATGGATGACTTTTAGTAGGGAAAATGTTCGCATCCTAAACGATGTAGAGTATTCAATCTAAGTGATTTTGGGGCAGATCTGAGCTAGCAGGCACTTTGCAAGAAAAGCGCCACGAGTAAAGCTTCAGGCTTATGAAGCCTCTGGACATTTCCGTTTTAGCAAGATTGCCAATTAAGCAAAGCATGAATTAAAAGGATAGAAAAAGTCGCTTACGTGATTGTCAGGGATCATTAGACCACTACAACTTCAATTGTCAGTTATAACTAAAACGGCACCTAGCCTTTGAGCAAAAAAACCTATATAACTCACCCCCACCTTCATGCTCTCTTACTCGAAAGAAAAAAATACTCTTCCCTCCCTCCTCATACGCGAGAGCTAGCTCAGCATCATCTCTTATCAAACCTTCAGCTACTAAGTGAACTTCTAATGCATCGAGTGCTTTTTCTTCTAAGGCTTTATCGTGAATTGGTTTAAAACCTCCAAATGAAAGGGAAGAAAAAAAAGAGCAAAAACAAAAAAAACAATTCGCATAACTATTCCTTTTTTATTAGTTCAATACTAATTCCAGTTTAGTAAGAAATTAAGATTGTCGCAGCAGTGAAACTAAATAGATAGCTCTCGTTTCATGCAATTAAAGTCGGAGTTCATCATTCTTATTATGGTAAATGGGTAAATTAGCTACCAAAAACAACCCTCAGACCGCCTCAAACGCTCTCAGCGAGGATTTTGGGCTTGTTCAAGGCTATGCTCATACTACCTTGTATGTGTGTGACTCTTTCAGTGCGATTTACAGAGCAAAAACTAGCGAATTCGTTTGAGTCAAGAACTGTACTCTGCCCCCACTTTTCGTACTTTGTGAGTTAAGTCGCCCCGTTAGCAAGAATTTGGACAGCCGCAACTACCTTAAAATGCAGGTCACATTCTCCACTGGACGGACGGCGCATTCGGTTACTTCCCACCTTACACATTAGGTGCGATGTACGCGGCTCAGTTCATGGCTTCAATGAAGAAAACAGTGGATGTGAACTCAGTGATTGAAAGCGGTGACCTATCCCCTATCTTCAATTGGTTAGAATCGAACATTTGGAGCAAAGGCAGCCTGCTTACTACTGATGATTTGGTGAAAGGTGCAACAGGTGAAACCTTGAATGCGCAATACTTCAAAGATCATTTGAGAAGTCGTTACCTTTAATGGAATAAATCGATAGAGGCTGATCAGTTTATTGATTCAGCCTTTTTAATCACATTTTCAAAACATACTTAGATTGATTTGAAGGTTTTATCCCTTCATCGAACTTAACAATCACGGAAGATTCTGGTACCTACTAGCACGAAATTGGACAATAACAAGTTAGGAGCAGTCATAAACTGCAGTCTCATTCGAAGCGATTAAAAAAGCACTTCTAAACGAGATGTTAGAAGTGCTAATTATTGAGTAAATTTAATAAACTTCTTATACCCAGACTTGATCAAATACTCGGTACATGTTGCCACCTAAGAACTTGCTGCAGTCTTCTTCTGAGTATCCATTTTCAAGCATGGTATCAATTAGAGCTGCAACAATTTGATATGGTGCTGGGGTAGGAAACCCTTTTGCTCCTACAGCGGCACTATAGCCACCATCAGGGAATACGTTCTGCCCCATTGGTGTTTGAATAATAGACGCTGTAAAATTGATGTTCGGGATATAGTCTGAACCGAAGCCAACGTGGTCTATACCGACTAAGTTGACCATATAATCAATATGTCGAAATAATTGTTCAGTCGTCAATATATCTGGGTTAGATGTATCCATAAAGGCAGCCACCATATTTATTGAGCAAACCCCACCGGTTGCCGCAACACCTTTAATCACAACGTCAGAAAGGCTTCTCTGATAATCGGCAATGGCTTTCGCACCTGAATGCGAAGAAATGACAGGTTGGCTACTGCGTTCAATCGCATCTAAGGAGGTTCGTTCGCCAGTATGGCTTACATCAACAGGCATACCGTATCGGTTATAAGCGTCGACAAGTTTTTTTCCATATTCAGTTAGACCACGGTTCTCAATTTCGAAGCAGCCATCACCCACATCATTACGTTGATTATATGCCAATAAACAGTAACCATAGCCCATCTCACGCCATAGTCCTACGCGATCAACATCACCACCAAATATTTGAGTACCTTGGTGAGTGAAGTAAATACCCAATTTGTTTTGTTTTACCGCTTCATCAATATCTTTGGTAGTGCGGATCATCATATAGTCGTCTGGGCGTTCTTTCATTTTGCTTAGGTAGAACTGAGCGCCTTTCATAATGCCTTCAACCGAGGCATCTAACGAGTCTGCGGAAGGACATGCTGCTAGTACCTTGAATCCAGCGGCTTTGCACTTGTCCATTTCATCATGGAATTCTGGTGCTTCAGGTGAAGACCATTGAGAGGGCCAAAGACCGGAAAAAAGGCTGTCAATAGCCATAGAATCTCGAACAATTTTTTTTGCACGTTCAGATGCAGGATATTTGTGTGTTCGTTGAGGGATTTTTGAATAATCTTTTATTTCAAATTCTGGTAATTTTGGTGCACCTGACTTTGTCGCTTTATCATTACTTGGTTCGATTTCAGATTTGTTGTCCATATTTGAAATTTTCCTTAACAGTGTTAGCTTCTATAAAATATAAATATGTTGGAAGTTTGGAAGTAAAGATAGGTACGGATTTATATCAAACGGAGTGTTAAGCCCTTTGTACGCACCTTTTTATGCACCTTTTTATAAATAAACTACGCCCAATGACATGATAAAAACGTGATTTATGTCGAATATTTTTGGCAAATCTATCTAAATGTTACCTCAATTAGAAAATTCATTTAAAAGTATTATATGTGACACTTTAAGAAATTATCGAAGAGGTGAGATAAAAAAGCGATACCTGAGTATCGCTTTCTATAGTCTGATTTATCATTGATTAGGTGAATTAACGTCGAATGGCTTCGCCTGCTTTAACGTCTGTATCTAGTTGTGTGTTGTTGACAACGATTTTGCCGTTAACCAATAACCAATGTACGCCTACGGCTGGGTGGTTAGGATCTTGGTAGGTGCCCACATCAGCGATAGTTTCTGGGTCGAATACCACGATATCTGCGTCCATATTAGTTTGGATTCGTCCTTTATTTTTCATTTGAGGGACAAAATCTTCTATTAATTGAGCTGGCATCAGTGTCATTTTACGTAGTGCTTCCGTCATCGTTAACAAGCCGCGCTCACGAACATAGACTCTGAGTACTTTAGCAAAGGTGCCATTTGATCTAGGATGAGAGAATAGATCTTTTGGTAATGGCCACTCGTCACCTGCATAATTTTCAATGTGGCCGTCTTCGTCCATATGCATCCAGAACATTTCGTCAGATTCAATCAACACATTAGGATTTAGAATCGAAGCGTCTAATAGAGCAAGATCTTTAGGGTTTTGCTCGTCTAGGAAGTGCCAGACAATAAAGGTACCAGGTTTATTTTCTTGGTAGTCTTTCAACTGTTCTTCTGTCATACGTTCTTTACCTAGCTGAAAGTTTTCAGCGGTTGAACCCATACGTTCCCGCCAGCCTTCACCAGAAAACATGGCTGCGCCAACGACAGTACTTGCTGCGCCCCAAGGGTAAGCGCCCACAGTAACATTGATTCCTTGTTCTTGAGCCTTATTGACCATAGGTAAGATGGTTTCGATATCTTTTAATGAAGTACTGTTAATATGACAAAAGTGCATATGAGCGCCAGTGATAGCGGCATTGCCCACTAATTCTTTAACGGCTTCAAACGAGCTTTGTGGCTCGGCATTGCTGGCATAGCGAACGTGAGTATAGGTTGCTACGTCTCTTTCTGCGGCTAATTCAGCCAATGCATAATATTCTTTTTGACCATGGCCCGGTGCATAGCCAGCGTTAATCCCGATACCTAGGCCACCTTCATCAAGGCCTTGCTCAATCAGCTTGATGATTTTACTTTCTTGCTCGGGTGTTGCTATATCCATCTTCCAATCATTACGTGATTGAGCTTTTTGGAAATAGCCAACGGTCGCTTCGGGTTCCGTCTCACTAAATGTAGCAATACGAGCGTAAGTCCAACCAGCTGCTGCACCATAGTTTAATGGTAAGCCTTTTTCAGCTTGTCCTGCATACCAGTCACTGATAGGTAGAACACCAGATTCGAGTTCCAGCATAGTGGTAACGCCTTGCATCGCCTGCATTCTGTAGTCACCAATGTTTTGACCATGAGCGTGGACGTCGATGAATCCAGGGGCAACAACTTTACCTGTAGCGTCAATAGTTTTATCCCCAGAAATACTATCGGTCGTTATTGCTGTGATCTTATTATCTTTGATCCCGACATTAGCAACAGAATCGAAATTTGTTTCAGGGTCGATAACTCTGCCGTTCAAAATTACAACATCATAATTAGCGGCGATAACAAGTGGTGACATAAGGCCAAAGCCGACGATCGTAGCCTTTTTAATGAATGATTCTAGTGGTTTCATAATTTTATCCCGTGTGTGAGATGAACTATAAGTGTTACGTGTCAAAAATCTTAGACCAATAATTTCACGCTATCTACCTGATCCTCTTCTTTGCTCATTTTTCTCAATGATAAGACAAATCTAACGTGACAAGAGAAAGTGACTCAAAAACAATCACTTTTACGCTCATCTCACCCACAGCTATTGACTTTGCCGCTCCAGAGCTGCCCTTCTCTATAAAGGCAACTTTGACAAAATAATCCTTTATAGCTAAACGTTTTTGTACCAACGTTTTCGTCAGGGAAAAAAAAATGCCAAACCTTAAATTACGAAGCTTAAGCGCGATATTCTTCTTTGCTGTCACTCTTCCCATCGTAGTGTTAGCCGACGAGGGGCAAGATGTAGAGGAGGTAGCTAAAGAGCTAGCCAACCCAAACACAACGCTTGGCTCGATGTCCTTTAACTTGGATTGGACGAACTATCAAGGCGACTTAAATTCAGCGAACAGTCAGAACGGGTATCGCTTGAGCTTTCAACCTGTTCTCCCTGTGCCAATTGCAGAGCGAACCAACTTATTTATCAGACCAAATATACCTTTAATATTTGACCAACCCTATTACAAGGGCGATAGATTTGAAAATTCAGATGCAGGTCTCGGTGATATCGGCTTTGATGTGGCCGTTGGTCATACCTTTGAGAGCGGCATGATTGTCGTGGGGGGGATAGTGGGTACACTGCCCACCGCAACAAGCGATGAACTGGGTAACGATCAATTCTTACTCGGTCCAGAGTTTGCCTTAGCCTACGTACAAAGCTGGGGGGTTATCGGGGCGTTAATTACCCATCAATGGAACGCTGGCGGAAGCAATGACGCCGACGCGAGTATTACTGGTGGACAGTACTTCTATACCGCGAATCTAGACGATGGATGGCAAATTCAAGCGCAACCAACTTGGAGCTATAATCACGAAGCGAGCAGTGGAAATAAATTGTCATTCCCTATTGGTATTGGGTTCGCTAAGACGACTCTCATTGGTGGCAAACCCATCAAGTTTGGTCTTCAATACTGGAACTACATTGAAAGCCCTGACGCGTTTGGGATAGAGCATCAACTTCGACTGGTCATCACACCTGTTGTTGCTCTTCCTTGGTGATAACAGGTCGCAGGATAAAATTAGACATAAAAAAACCGCAGCGAACTGCTGCGGTCTTAAATTTGGCGGTGAGTGAGGAATCCGACTTATTTATTTAAGATGCTGATATATATCCATAAAAAAACTCGCAAAGAGAGCGGTAATACTTATGGTAATACTTTTAACCAAGTGTCAAATTCATAAGTTACTGCATAAATTTTTAGGCTAAGGCAACTATACTTTATCCTAACGTACTTAACCTGCTTACAACCGCCAGCTAGTAATTCAGTCTATTTCAACATAAGTATAATAGCTTCTTCAACGGCATCAGTTAGGTATTTCCAACGGTGCTGCAATAGCCATGCAGGCTAAGACCCCCGATACACGGTTACTCACTTTAATCCCTTTCCGCACAGAATCTCTGAGCCTTAAGAAGGTTCTGGGCATTTCTGAGTTACGAAATGGTGCGTGAGAAGTTTCTGGACAAAAGTGTGCTACGCGATTTGCTAATTTAGTGAGCAATGGATTAGTTTAAGTAAGTTAAATGAGATTTGTCTTAAAATAGACAAAAAGCACGTCGGGCAGCCAATTACTCAGTATTGTTTGCAGGAGCCGTTTAATTAGTAGTGTCTACTTTGGCCACATCAAGGTTCCAAGCATATGAAAATTAATTGAATGCTCGGGCTATCCTCCCATGCCCTTGATAATCGTATTTCACTGAGTTACTGCTAACGAATACTGATTCACCAGCTCTCAACACAACGTGATTATTTTGACTTGAAATTGCAACTTCACCTTCAATACAAAACAGTATTTCTGCGCTACGAACAAACTGTGCTTGGCTGGTAATCTCGACTGTCATTACTTCAAAGCAGAAGTCATCAACTGGGATCGGGTAGCTCACTTTATTACTCTCTTTATATATTGGTTTTAGCCGAATCTCCGCTGGTTCAATCGGTTCGAATGAGGTGTTATCTATTAACTCAGTTACATCAATGTGTTTTGGTGTGAGCCCTGCGCGCAAAACATTGTCTGAACTTGCCATTATCTCCAGACCAGTCCCCTGCACATATGCATGTGGGGTTTCGGCGTACAAAAACATTGCTTCGCCAGGTGCTAATTCAACAGTATTAAGCATTAGTGGAGAAAATAGGCCGATATCTCCAGGATAATGCCGCTTAAACTCAGCACTGTACTGCAGAGCCTCGCGCCCTATCATGGTTTTAGCCGGACGTCTGTGCGCCTCACCAAGTTCAGCCAGTGCCACCTTTTTACGTTCACCTTCAAGTGACATAATCGCAGCAAAGAACTCTTTTAGCGCTGCACTATCTGCGTGCTTTTCTAGCTCGGAAATTTCTTTCGCCAGACTTGGAATGTCGGCCTCTTTAAACAAAGTAATAATGTCTGCAATTGGGCGAAATCCATTCATCGCTTTATAAAAGGTTAAAGCGTAAACCAATTCAGGCTTATGGTTGGAATCTTTATAGTTTCTGTGCGCGGCATCTAGCGGAATCCCTCGTTGGTTTTCTCGCTCAAACCCTTGCTGCGCTTTATGTTTACTAGGGTGTACCTGAATAGAGAGTGGCATCTCTGCGGCAAGCACTTTGAATAAGAAAGGCAACTCCCCAAAACGTGCAGCGGTGTAGCCACCAAGAATATCTTGCTTGTTGTGCTCAATTACCTCAGCAAGAGGCTCTCCGGTACCATCGAGCCTAGAGCAGCCATTTGGGTGAGCACCCATCCAGATCTCTGCCTGTGGCTTGTGCTCTGGATTATTGATACCAAATAGGTTGTGAATGGAGTCTTTACTACCCCATGCATAGTTTTGGATGACGTTATCAAGCTTAAATAGAGACATACTACTTCTCTCCAAAAATCTGTGCGCCGACTTTCAAAGTAGCGGCAATATTGCGTGCAGTGCGAGTCAGATTATCGCCCGCCTCTGTCAGAACTTGTTCTAGTGGTTGTGGTGAACGAACCGTGCCAAAGGTGCTATCGACAACGTTGTAGAGTTCATCAATCTCTTTACCCAATGAGCCTGCAATTCCAATCACGGGAATACCTTGTAGCGTGGCTCGTTTAGCAATACCAAACGGGGTCTTGCCTTGCAGGGTTTGGTTATCCATCTGGCCTTCGCCAGTAATAACCAGATCCGTGCCCTGCAGCACTTGGTCTGCGTTTAAGGTGTCTAAAACCATCTCAATACCTTGCTTGATTTGGATATCAAATAGCAGTGATAAACCAAGAGATGCGCCACCAGCAGCGCCAAAGCCAAGTGTAGTTCGGTTATCTGTTCCAGTGAGATTGCTGCTGACCTCTCCAAAATGATTCAACGCGTCATCAAGCTGATCAATCAGTTCCGAGGAAGCCCCTTTTTGAGCACCAAAGATATAGCTAGCGCCGTTTTCACCAACTAATGGATTGTTGACATCACAAGCGATCACAAACTCGACCTGTTGGCATCGAGGATGGATATTGCTTAAGTCGATACGAGAAAGGTTAGAAAGAGCAGTACCACCCAAGGCAATCTCATTGCCTTGCTCGTCCAACAACTTGCCACCCAATGCTTGGACGATACCAGCCCCACCATCATTGGTGGCGCTGCCTCCAAGACCAAGCAGGACTTTATTTACACCTTTCTCAAGTGCCTCTTTGATCAACTCACCAGTACCATAGGTAGTTGCAAGGGCAGGATCGCGATCTTGTGGCGAAACTAGGTCTAATCCCGATGCTGAAGCTATCTCTATCAATGCCGTATTACCGTCATCAAGCAGTGCCCAATGTGCATCGACGGTCTCACCTTGTGGGTTCATCACTTGGGTAGTTTGCACAATGCCATCTAACCCTTGCATCAATACATCGACCGTTCCCTCACCGCCGTCGGCCAGCGGTAGATGCACATACTCCGCTTCTGGGAATACTTGTGCAAAACCGGCTTCAACGCTTTGGCATACCTGCTTGGCACTAAGAGACTCTTTAAATGAATCGGGGGCAATTACAATCTTCATCTCGGTTCACCAACTCCGCCCAGTTGGAATCAGAGCGGAGGTTTCTACGGTTAAAAACTAGGATTAAAACTTCACTTGGAATGATTTAGCCTGACACGCATTAAGTGCACCAAAGCTCTGGCTAGCGACTTCGGTATCACGTACTCGCTCATCCAAGCTGGTCTCTTGCCATGAAGTCACTGGTTGAGTGAAGGTAACACCATCTTCAATCTGTCCAGATTCAGCCGGGTTGTAGACACGTAGAATTAAGGCATCTTCATCTTCCGCTTTCTTCAGTACACTAAGAACAGCTCCTTTCTGCTCTTTGGCAAGAAGCGAGTAGGTTAACGGCTTGTCTTGCTCACCGACGTTTAGCTTCATTGCGTTGTACGGGATCTTGTTGTAACACTCGATTGGCGTTACATAGTCTCGTGCTTTAGCCATAACGTTGGCCGCGATATGGTTGCCAGCAAAACCAAGTAAGCTGAATTCACACACCAACTTGCCGCGAGTTTGCGAGTCTGGGGTCGGGATCTTGATACCTGAAGGACGTCCCGGACGCAGCAACAACTCTTCTTTACCTAGAACTCCTACCCCACGCAGTAGAGTTAGAGCAAAGGTATCGCGTTCTTCATTGCCTTGGCTTGATACGAATTCAAACTCACGCAGACCATTGGTCATCAATGCCAGTCCACCTGTCTGGTTTTCAACCGCAGCAAAGTTCATCAGCTGGTACACAGGCACTGGCGCTTCTTTCCAGCTTTCTTGCTCCCATACTTCCATTGCAGGGTCGTTAGTTGGTCGAGTGATAAGGCCAAACTGGTTATCTGCCACCACATTTTCAGAGACAAATGGCGTTGGGATAAGCACACGTACTCGATGATCGTCTGCTTGATTATCTAGCTCCATACGGACTTCAATGCGGCGTGAACCGGCTTTAAGTACCACTTGACAATCGACATCTACATAGCCGTTTTGTCCTGTGCGCTCTTCACGCTCTTGCAGATTAGCTGGTACATCCATTCGCAGTTTGATGCTAGCAACCGATTGGAATCCTTCATGTTTAATATCGGTTTCGACTTTAAACTCATCTGAGTAAAGCAGCCACTCTTTGCGAGATGGCGAATAGTCGTACTCATCGCCATCGTCTGAACCATCTTCAATTTTTAGCACTTGGTCGTATGTCATCTCGGTTTCTTTGTCCAAGATGGTTAGGGTGCCATTGTCGTTCACTTTGATGGTGTAGAACTCATTCTCTAGCAGGTAATCTTTCTGCTCGGCAATCTTCTGAGCACCTTGTTCATTGCCTTGAATATGCAAGGTAGCAAAGCCCATCGCAGGTACAGATTGTTTAATCTGAATATCGTACTCAATAAACGGGTCATAGTTACCGTAGTGGACAATCTGGCGGTCAATCTTGCCTGGGTCGATCACTCGCTGATCTTGGATGAAGTACTCAACTGAGTTGCCGTTATCATCGAAGATGTTGAACTGCTCTGCACGAATAGTGATGGTGGTGTTGATCACCTCTTCACGTTCGTATGGCGATAGGTTAAAGAAAGCTAGCTTGTCGCAGCCTTCACGCGCTGGCATGTGGTCAACAATTTTACGCTTGTAAAAGGTGATCAGATTGCTCGCCATATCGTCGGCTAGGATGTAACGGTTAAGGATCTCCGCATGCACCTTGTCTGAACAGCAGCAGCCAATAGAGTCATGGGCATGGTTCTTCATGCTCTCTTTCCACATTTTCTCAATCAAGCCATGGTGATATTCAAAACCTAGTGACCAAGCGATAGAAGCAAGAGGTTCTAGGATGTTGACGATCTTATTCTCTACCTGAGCGTGGATCAGCTTGATATCCATACGAGTTGACGAAATTGTACGGTGCACACGCATGTATTTGCCGTCGTTAAACTCGCCTTTTACTGTGTCTAATTGATCGCGTTCTTGCTTGATGCGGTCGAACACCTCTTCAAAGCGGCTCATCACAAACTCACGTTCTGGGTAAACCTCACGTAGCTTGTCCATCACCTCAAAGATGTCTTTTTGGATTGGCATCTGATCGTGACCATTCGGCAGCAGGATATCTTTGGTCACTGACGGTTTTTCTAACACCGGGAAGTATTTGTCTAGGCGAGCACGCAGCCCTTCTTCATCTTGAGGTAGGTACTTACCAATCGCATATCCAAGAGGCAGTACTTGTGCAGCTACTTCTGAACCATCATTAGATTGCCATAAGAACTCAGTTTTGTTGGTACCGTGACGCTCAGAGCAACCACGCCAGAACATCGCTGTATCGATATCAAATCCGTTATAGATCATCGGCAACTGTGAGCTCATTGAGAACGAGTCTGGCAAGTAACCAATTTTCATTGGCTCACCTAACTCTAGACAATCGCGTAGGCCGTACAACATGTTACGAACGATTGACTCACCACCAACCTGCATAGTGTCAGTTTGAGAGTACCAAGGGCCAACAATAAGTTTGCCCGCCTGAACTAGGTCACGTACACGCTCTTTATTTTCTGGCTTGATGGCAAAGTAGTCTTCAAGGACAGCGGTCTGACCATCAAGTACATAGTATTTGTATTCTGGATCGCTCTCCAGACGTTGCATGATCTCTTCCATGTTGTTCACCAGAAGAATACGAGACTCTTCAGTGGTGAAGTACCATTCGCGATCCCAGTGCATGTGTGGGGTAATATGAACGCGTGATTTAGTCATTGTTTTGTACCTGTAAAGACTGTGCTGTGCGACTTAAATGAGTAATGGCTTTTGAGTAAACGCTGAGTTATCCAAATAACTTTGAAGCAATAGAACCAAACAACCCTTTCTTCTCTTCAACTACTGGTGCAGATTCTTCGGCTGCCTGTTCAATTTGTTCTTCCTCATCGCTAAGAAGTGCAAAAATTTGTTCTACAGTTGTCGCGCTAAGTACCGCTTCACGAACTTCATCATCAATCAAAGTACTTGTCAGCTCGGTCAGCAGTTGCATGTGTGTAGAGCCCGCTTCAGCATTAGGAATAGCAATTAGAAAGATCAGATTTACATCCTCTTCTTCATCAATGCCCTGCCATTTCAAATCTTGTTTTAGGGTTGCGACTGCAAATGCTGCTTCTTTCACTGCGTCGGTTTTGCCATGTGGAACAGCAAGGCCTTCGCCTAGCGCCGTTGCACCATGCTCTTCACGGGCAAACACAGCTTTTAAATACTCTTCTTTGTCGTGCAGTTTGCCTTGTTGGTCGAGTTGTTCAGCGAGTGCTTCAATTGCAGCGTCACGACTTTCGAACGTCGTTTGTAGATTAATCAGTGATGAGTTGGTAAGCGTTGTAAGGTTCATAGTTTTAGCCCCGTGTTCACGTTCTTTTGGGTTATCTGTTTATGTGACAACAATAATACCAATCAAATACAAATAAACCATGATACAGATCTCACAAATATCACGATATGTATTAAATTGGAGTTAAAGGCCCATATTTGTATTCTTTATCATTATTTAACTGGGTAGAATTCGTATTATTCAAGTCAAAGGTCACACACTAAGACCTGTTAGAGTGGTTCTACAGGTTAATACGCAAGAGGTTAGCTAGGATATGACGACAAGATTACCCATGTACCGACAAATCGCTGATGCCATTAGAGATAAGATTAGCGCCGGTATTTACAAGGTTGGTGAAGCACTACCGACAGAAGCACAACTCCGTGAAGAGTTCTCTGTCAGCCGCGTAACTATACGCCAAGCGCTTAAACTTCTAATCGAACAACAAGAGCTAGAAAGTATTCAAGGTAGTGGTACCTATGTAAAAGAGAGCAAAATAAACTACAACATCTACCAACAGAGCAGCTTTGCTGAGAAATGGGCTCATTTGCAGGGAGTAACACACAGCGATGTCTTATCTTTCGAGGTACAAGCCGCCTCATTAACGCTGGCCGAACACTTGGATATCAATGAAGGCGAGCGCATTTTCTACATCAAGAGAGTACGTTTCCTGGACGAGACCGCCATTACGGTTGAAGAGACTTGGATGCCAACGACTATGTTCCCAGACCTCAGTTACCAAGTGATGCAAGGGTCGAAATATGACTACATCGAAAAGCAAAAGAAGATGGTGATAGATAGAAGTGAGCAAGAAATCATGCCTGTCCTTCCACCAAGTGACGTGGCGACATTGCTTGGAGTCAATCCTACAGAACCTGTTATAGAAAAGCGTACTCGCGGATACCTAGAAAATGACACCATCTTCGAATATAGCCGAAACTATTTCACGACCAACAACTATAAATTTACCCTCACCTCTAAGCGCCAAAGGGCGAATACAAGCTATTCTATTTAAATAAGGGTTTTATTACTTAATGTCGCCTCGTAGCTATTTAGTATTATATTTCAATGGCATATAGTCATAGTGCATTTTTTGTATTACTTTGATACTGAGAACAATAAAAACAAATTAAATACAAATAATACAACTTGTGAGAATTATCACAGATGATTAAAACAAATTAAGTAAGAATATAATCATTGAGTGACCTATTTGTCGCTCAAATGACGAGAGACGACGCAAAGGAACATCAGATGAAAATCTTAGCGATTACAGCATGTACAGCCGGTGTAGCGCACACCTACATGGCGGCTAAAAATTTAGAAAAGAAAGCAGCCGCGCGCGGTTGGGAAATAAAGGTCGAGAAGCAAGGTGCGAATGGACTAGATGGAAAACTAACCGCACAAGATATCGCGCAGGCCGATGGCATTATCTACGCTGTTGACGTAGGCGTAATTGAAGCTGAGCGCTTCGAGGGGCTAACGTCTGTGCAAGGTAAGGTTAAAGATGGTATCAAAGCCGCTGATGAAATGCTTGATGCACTCGAAGAGAAGGTCAAAGCGGGTGGCTCAAATGCGAAAGCAGCCACGACGACCAACAAGTTTGCCGAGAAGGAAGAGAGCAACGACAATATGATCGTTAGTTTCTTGAAACTTTGGTACAAGGGCGCTCTTTCAGGCGTATCTCACATCATTCCTCTTGTTATAATCGGTGGTCTTTGTGTAGGTCTTCTAAATCTATTCTTCGGCTACGATTACACCCACCTTTATGATGAAGCGATACTGGTTGAATACACGGGCAAAACATACGCAGACCTTGGCATAATTAACGCCGCTGAAGGGTTAGCAAACAGTGAAATCGGTGCAATTAAGAAAGAAGTTTATGCAGCTATTGCACAGCCAGAAGCCAAAGCGCAGTTTGAGTCTTCGTTTCAAGGCATTATTCATTTCCTATACTACGGCACGTTAAAAGCATTTAACCCACTGTTAATCTGTGTGCTTGCAGCATTTACAGCTTACGGTATGGTCGGTAAACCTGGTCTAGCTCCTGGTTTCGTCGGTGGTTTCGTCGCTGTTGGTGGTGGATTCGGTAAGATCTCTATCATGACCGGCGGCTTCCTAGGTGGCTTAGTAGCCGGTGCAGCAGCAGCGTTATTTGTTATGCTTGTCCGCCAGATCAAAGTACCGAAAGTACTAGAGTCAGTGAAGATGATTATCATCACACCTCTACTAGCGGGTATCGCAACACTAATCTTTATGTATGCGGGCCCTGGTAAGTTCTTCGCGATGCTTAACAGTGGTTTGGTTGACTGGCTAACCTCAATGGGCACAAACAACCTACTGATTCTTGGTTTCATCCTCGGTGCTATGGCTTGTTTCGATATGGGCGGCCCGGTAAACAAAGCGGCTTACCTATTCTGTATCGGTGTTGGTACAAGTGGTGACTTCGCTGGTGATGCATCAATCTTTTACGCTGCCTTTACTGCTGCGAAATGTATCCCTGGTATGTCATTAGGCATTATGTCTGTCGTATTCAAACGTTTCTTCGATGAAGAAGATCGCTTGGCAGGCCCTTCAACCGCTATCTTAGGTTTCTGTGGTATCACTGAAGGTGCTATCCCTTACGCTGTAAAAGATCCAATGCGTATCATCCCTGCTCATATGATTGGTGGTGGTGTAGCGGCTGCATTAATTCTTTCTTCTAAGATTACTATTGGTACCGTAGCTGGCGGCGCAGTGTTCATGCTACCTGTCATCGGTAACCCTGTTGCTTGGCTGACTTACTTCGTCATCGGTATTGCAGTGTCAATGGCACTAACCATCGGATTAAAAGTAATAGGAAACCAAAAAGAAAAGAAGTTAGCTGAAACGAAAGCTTAACTCACCCTCACTTAGTATGCTCCAAAACTCCAAGCCTCCCCCGCTTGGAGTTTTTTTGTATTATCAGCTCACTCACTCAACAACCATTTCTTGTATTCAGTGCTTTAATTCGTATCATTAAGCCTCTAGAGGTGATCACAAGTCGTTGTCACCTATCTCTTTTGTATTGTTTTCGAGGTTTACATGGCAAGACTGCCCCTGTATCGCAAAATAGCTGACGCCATTCGAGAAAAAATCAGCAGTAAGATTTACAAGGTAGGTGAGGCGCTGCCAACAGAAGCTCAACTGTGCGAAGAGTTTTCTGCCAGCCGAGTAACCGTTCGTCAGGCGCTTAAACTTCTGATCGAAAATGAAGAGCTAGAGAGCATTCAGGGTAGTGGCACCTACGTTAAAGAGAATAAGGTTAACTACGATATCTACCAACAAAGTAGCTTTGCGGAAAAATGGGCTCATTTAGGTGGGATAACTCATAGCGATGTAATTGCCTTTGAAATTCAATCTGCCTCGTTAACACTAGCAGAGCACTTAGACATCAACGAAGGCGCTCGAATTTTTTACGTAAAACGCGTTCGTTTTGTCGATGACAACCCAATCACCGTTGAAGAGACATGGATGCCAGTCGACATGTTCCCGGATCTAACCTATCAAGTGATGCAAGGCTCGAAATACGATTATATCGAGAAGCAGAAAAAACTGGTGATAGATAGAAGTGAGCAGGAAATCGTGCCCATCCTCCCGGCTAACGATGTTGCTGAGTTGCTAGGCATCAGTCCTGCCGACCCGATCATTGAGAAGCGCACTCGCAGCTACCTACACGATGACACTGTATTCGAATATAGTCGCAACTACTTTAAATCCAGTGACTATAAGTTCACTCTAGTCGCAAAAAGACGGAAATCTCCCCGTTAACCTGTGGACGTTTTGAGTAAACTTGTAGAATGTTCGAATCGACTATTCAGATTACTATTTATAGGACAAACTTTCTTTAACAAGATAGCTATGAGTAAAAACACTACGGAATGGGGCATAAATGAGCTATAGCTTCCCCTAAATTAACAATTCAGAGATAACTAAACGTATGGAAAGTCGCTTAACGTAGCATCCAGTATTGACGGTGCAGATCAGTTTAAAACTAGCTCATTTATCACCAGTGAGCATATCGAAAAAGGTCTGTCTCGATTCTGGCGTGTTGTCTCTATGAGTTTCGTATTTTACATGCGCGTTTGCATCAACTGCTTTTGATAGCTTGATGCTCCATAGTGCTTTCATTTGATTTGGTACAATTGAATATCGGACATCGATAATACGCAGCTCGTCTGTTGGGTCCTGAGCGATATAACCATTTGAAAACCAGCGGAAACGTTCTATGTCTTTGGCTTGTTGAGAGTCCGGGTCAAGCCAAGGTAAATCCCTGCTAACATTCAGCTTCGCAATCGACTCTCCGGGATACGTGCTTACCGATGTGCCAACCCGCACTGCGTCTACATGGTAATGAGCCTCTGTTTCGTACACCACTTTCCAAACCAAGATATTCGCAAAGCTTGGTTTTGCCTCTAATCGAATCGGTGTGTGTTGCCTTTCTTGCGCTAATTGCCACCCAATCGCCTCTGCCCTGTCTCGCTGAATCATCCCTAATGTTGGATAAATTAGCGCCCAAGTAAACGCAACACGCGCTAGCCAAGGCGCTCGTTTTAACGTCGCAAACACAAGCAACACTAGAATGGGAAGCGTATAAACAGGATCGATGATTGATATGGTATTCCAAGAAAAACGCGCGTTGGTGAAAGGCCAAAGTAACTGCGTGCCATAGGTGGTACAAGCGTCTAACAGTGCATGAGTACCATAGCCCAGAGCACAAAACAGCCAACTTTGTTTGAAAGAAAGCCCACGTTTTTTTGCAATCAGGTGATGCAGAACCAAAGCGCAGATCAAACTGCCAATGGGAATAAAGAAGAGTGAATGGGTAAATTGTCGATGAAATTCCAAAGCCAACAAAGGGTCACTTTGAGACTTAATCAGTGCATCCAAATCTGGTGCTAACCCGGAGAGCAGCCCTAATACCCCAGCAACAACCAAATGTTGTTTTTTGCTGGTCGATTGTGACAAAGAAGCGCCTAACACGCCCTGCGTTAAAGGATCCATAAATCACTCATTGATAGCATTCCGTTGAATCAAACAAAATACATTTAGCTATAGCGGTGAACTGTTCATAACTAAACGGTTTTATCAATATACTCATGTACATAGCTGTATAAGCATAGACCGATAAACAAAAAAAGAGCAGTTATGAAACTGCCCTTTTCTAATTATTGGTGGTTGATCAATTTATTCGTTTTTGTTCTGTATATTCACACTTGAACGATCTTTTATTAACGAGCAACCATGCTTGCTGCGATAACCACCAGCAGTACTGAGAAGATTTTCTTAATCGTTGGAACCGGTAAATGGTTGGTGGCTTTTGCGCCTAACGGAGCCGTAAACCAAGACGTGCACACAATACCCAACAGCGCAGGCAGATAAACAAAGCCAGCAAAGCCATCTGATAGAGCAAAGTGGCTGCTGCCTGAACTGATGTAACCTATCGAGCCAAACAACGCGATCACAATGCCACAAGCCGAGGCACAACCGATGGCCTTTTTCATATCGACAGAGAAGAACGTTAATAGCGGAACCAGCAATGCTCCGCCACCAATACCTATCATGGCAGATAAGCCACCCGTAATTGTTGTCAGCACAGTGAGCACGCCTTTGTTCGGCAGTTTTCGTTCCTTAGGCGCATCATTTTTGCTGCTTAAGAACATCTTGATCGCAATCAGAACCACACTCACAGCAAACACAATACGAACGACTTTTTCCGGTAACAACGCCGCCATAAAACCACTAACCAATGCACCCAGAGCAACACCGAGCATGATCCAAGGCGCCAGATCCCAAGGCACGTTGCCATTCTTGTGGTGAGCGAGTGCAGAAGATGTGGAAGTGAACAGTATCGATGCCAACGAGGTAGCAATCGCAGCGACAACAACTTGGTCGGAAGGTAGAACTTCTAAATACAGTAAAATGCTGCTTAACACAGGAACAATGATCAGCCCTCCGCCAATACCTAACAAACCGGCTAGAAACCCAACACCACTGCCCAGTAACGCACAGTAGAAAATCAACAACAGCAATTCACTCATTTCATCCATCTCTTAATTAAATTAATCGTCTTAAATAACACACTATTAATGCGGTTATATTTCCATCAAGCTAATTAATATAACTGACACCGACTAAAATATTCAAACAGAATAGATCATGAATATTCCTCATGTTGAATGTGAAGTAATACCATTGTTAATGGTCAACCTATCAACGT
>NZ_JBFRTQ010000167.1:0-152 GCF_041474195.1 Vibrio sp. 10N.222.52.C3
CTATCCAGCTGAGCTAAGGGCGCGCTACAGGAACGAATTATACGAATTCGAATCAGTAAAGCAACGGCTTTATGTAACATTCTGATCTAAGTGGGTAAAAAAAGGCCAACAAACATATAAGTGTTGGAAAATAGAGCAAAGCAAACGTTTGC
>NZ_JBFRTQ010000167.1:898-4131 GCF_041474195.1 Vibrio sp. 10N.222.52.C3
GAGCAAAGCAAACGTTTGCTTGATGGTAATCAAAAAGATTTTCTGGAATAATGCGCCAAAAACATCAGCCACTAACTTGAATATCAATACTAAGGAAATTCATGACTGCTCAAAATATTGATGGAAAGCTAATTTCTCAAACGGTTCGCTCCGAAGTTGCTGCACGTGTAAAAGCTCGTACTGAAGCTGGATTACGCGCTCCGGGCCTAGCGGTTGTTTTAGTGGGTGAAGACCCTGCTTCTCAGGTTTACGTTGGAAGTAAGCGTAAAGCGTGTGAAGAAGTTGGCTTCGTATCTAAATCTTACGACTTGCCAGCCACTGCGACAGAAGACGAATTGTTAACACTTGTAGACCAACTGAACGACGATCCAGAGATCGACGGTATTCTTGTTCAACTGCCTCTACCAGCAGGCATTGATAGCACTCACGTTCTTGAGCGTATCACGCCAGAAAAAGACGTTGATGGCTTCCACCCCTACAATGTCGGCCGTTTGGCTCAGCGCATGCCTAAGCTTCGCTCTTGCACGCCAAAAGGCATCATCACGCTGCTTGACCGTTACAACATCGACTTACGTGGTAAGCACGCGGTTGTGGTTGGCGCATCAAACATCGTAGGTCGCCCAATGACGCTAGAGCTTCTTCTAGCAGGTTGTACGACGACAACATGTCACCGCTTCACCAAAGACCTTGAAGGTCACGTGCGTCAAGCAGACGTTGTTGTAGTTGCCGTTGGTAAACCTAACTTCATTCCTGGCGCTTGGATTAAGAAAGGCGCTGTTGTGGTCGATGTGGGTATCAACCGTTTGGAATCTGGCAAACTAGTGGGTGACGTTGAATACGACGTAGCGAAAGAAAGCGCAAGCTTCATCACACCTGTGCCGGGTGGTGTTGGCCCAATGACGGTGGCGAGCCTAATCGAGAACACCATGATCGCTTGTGAGCAATTTCACTCGAAATAGTCCGCAGCGCATATAAATAAATTAGAAAGCCGCAACGTGATGAACGTTGCGGCTTTTTTGATGCTTTGGTACTTAGCTATTCGTTTTTAAAACGGGCTGACTCGCTTTTGATGAAGCGCTCGTTGCTACTTATCTGGACTCTCAACTTTTTCCGTCTGTTCAGAAGGCGGTAATAAACTAATAAGCTCACACTCCGTTGATATGAGTTTTTCCAACTCAGATCCTTGTGTCATTAAACGGAAATCACCGCCAGTGATCACCCCAAGAGGAATGGCTTTAGGATACAAAGCATTAAACTCTTTTAAATCAAATGCCTCGGTCAAACCTGTACTTTTAATTTGGCTACCCTGAGCCATCAACGAGTTAAGCTTAGAATAGGTGATCCCTTCCGAAAACAGACTTCTATTGCCATCGCGGCTCACTTGGTGCCTTTCATGTTTATTCTCTGAGGATTCAAGCTCAAACACCTTATTCTCACCAAACTCGTCTTGATAGTGCATGCTAACTAACGGGTTGGTTTGACGATAAGGCGACACGATCATCGCACGCCCTATTCCATCCAATTCCAGATTATTCTCAGCGTGGCTCGAAGCTGGGTTACCAAAATAAACATTCAAGTTTTCCATGCGCGCTAAGCGAATGCTTTCCCAGTTGGTATCGGCAAGCACACTGTTGATGTTGTGTGTCGCCAACACTTTGGCAAACTGGCGTGAAAACTGAGTCGCACCAAAGAAGATAACGCCTTGTGCCTTCTCTTGAGTCACACCTAGCCTTCTCGCCCACCAACTCGCGGTAAGGCTCTGAATCACAACCGTACCGATGATGACCAAGAACACCATTGGCACCAGTAAATCTGCGCCTTCAATTAATTGCTTCTCTTGAAGTTTGATTGCAAACAGAGAAGAAACCGCGGCTGCAACGATCCCGCGCGGTGCCATCCAGCTCAAAAACCATTTATCCGCAGAGGTAAGATCCGTGCCGATCCCGCTGATCCACACACTCAAAGGACGCGCCACCAGCATCACTACCGCTAACAAGCCAACCCCACCCCAACCTATCGAGAGGAAGGTTCCGGAGTCGAGCCTGCTCGCTAACAGAATAAACAACGCAGAAATAAGTAACACGGTCAGGGTTTCTTTGAATTCGATGATGTCTTCGATATCCAAGCCCTTCACGTTGGCAAGCCAGATCCCCATGATGGTCACGGTTAATAAACCCGATTCTTCACTCAGATCATTAGAAAACGAGAACGCCGCCAACATTAGCGTCAGCACAGCCACATTACGTAAATAGTGCGGTACCCAATGCCCTTGCAGCATCTTGGCAATCAAATGGCCACCGATGATCCCTAAGCCTAAACCTATGACTAACGTCAGGCCCAGAGCTGACAGAACGTGTCCGGTAGGGTCGGCAGAAGAAACAATGTACTCGTAGACGAGAACCGCAAACAGAGCGCCAATCGGATCAATTACTATCCCTTCCCATCGCAAGATACTGCCTAACGAAGATTTAGGCTGAATACTGCGAAGCATGGGCACGATTACCGTAGGGCCAGTTACCACAACTAATGCACCAAACAGTGCGGCTAACGGCCAACTGAAGTCCACAAAGTAGTATGCCCCCACCACGATACACGCCCATGTAATCAACATGCCGAAACTCACGAGGTGAGTCACCATCCGGCCATGGCCTCTGATTTCTTTGAAATTTAGGGTCAATGCTCCTTCAAACAAGATGATGGCAACCCCTAAGGAGATCATAGGAAACAGCACATCACCGAAAATGGCATCGGGATTTAGAATATTCAGGCCGGGACCTAACAATAGGCCAACGATAAGGAGAGGGAGAATGGCGGGAAGACGTAAACGCCAGCCGAGCTGCTGACAAGCTAAAGACAAGAGTCCAATTAACGCCAAAGAAGAAGTAATCGACAAATCCATTTGTGCCCCTAAAAGGTTTGCACCACACCCTGTGGTACAAACTATTCAATGAAATAAGAAAGCCTACGTTCTTACACTATAGGCTCTCTTCTTCACGCTAACCGAATATTATTGTGATTAATCAGTCACTTTACTATAGGGGGAGTAAAGTCATGATCCGTTAGCTATAGAGAAAGTACAACACCAGCAATAGCGGCACTCATTAAGTTAGCAAACACACCTGCACAAATTGCTTTGAAGCCATATTGTGAGATGAAAGAACGACGCTCTGGAACTAAGCTGCCCAAACCACCGATAAGAATCGCCATGGTAGAGATGTTAGCAAAGCCACATA
>NZ_JBFRTQ010000167.1:4832-6003 GCF_041474195.1 Vibrio sp. 10N.222.52.C3
TAGCAAAGCCACATAGAGCGAAAGTTACGATCGCTTGCGAGTGCTCACTTAGTGCCTCTTTAGCATCCATTAGTTGGATGAAAGCCACGAACTCGTTCACGACAATCTTGTTACCGATCAATGAGCCCGCAACCACAGCCTCAGACCACGGTACACCGATCAGCCATGCAACGGGTGCAAACACATAACCTAGGATAAGTTCGAAGCTTAGGTTTACGCCAAACCAGCCGCCAACGATACCTAGCAAGCCATTCAGCATTGCAATCACACTGATAAAGGCAAGAAGTGTTGCACCCACCGCAACGGCAATACGAAGTCCAGACATAGCCCCATCTGCCATCGCCTCAACTACGTTTGTTGCTCGTGGAATTTCTACATCAGACTCAATATTTTCTTGAGCGTCATTTGGGCTGCCAGGTACTAAGATTTTAGCCATCAATAGGCCGGCTGGTGCAGACATGAATGCCGCAGCGATCAGGAAGTTTAGGTCAACGCCAAGCGATGCATAACCCACTAGCGTACCACCAGCTACAGACGCCAAACCACACACCATCACAGCAAACAGTTGTGAATCTGTCATGTGTTTTAAGTAAGGCTTAACCACCAATGGCGCTTCAATCATGCCGACAAAGATATTGGCAGTCGCAGACAGTGACTCCGCACGACCTGTGCCCAAGAACTTTTGTAGTGCGCCACCGATAAGGTTGATCACCTTTGGCATAAAGCCAATGTGGTACAAACCTGAAATCAATGCAGAGAAAAAGATAATGATGCCAAGAACATTAATCGCGAAAACAAATCCGTTATTCGTTAGGCCACCAAATAGAAAGTTAATCCCCTCTTGACCGTAGTTGATCAAGCTAGATACCGCACCCGTGGCTACATTCAACGCTTCTTTACCCATTGGTACATACAGAACCAACAGCGCGAATGAGATTTGTAATAAGAAAGCCAAAGAGACTGTTCTTAGTGGAATATTTTTTCTGTCCGTAGATAGTAACCAAGCGGCAACTAAAATAGTGATAATTCCAAGTAGGGAAGCCATGTGCGTCAACCTAAAAGTTATAGATAGGAAAGGCGACGCATTCTATAGAGGAAATCGTTTGCGGCAAGCTGAGGTTGTTAACGTGATGTTGGGGTAATCACGATATAACTATGAGTATAATTAAGT
>NZ_JBFRTQ010000168.1:0-22555 GCF_041474195.1 Vibrio sp. 10N.222.52.C3
GTATTTATCTTTTCAATCTAATGAGAATAAGGCATTCCAAAATAGACTTAAGTATCTGTGAAATATAACTAAAATAATGACAGACTATCGAACACACAAACGAATTGGCGCGTTTCTGGCAAACGGTTAAATCTATAGGAAGAGGAACAACATGCACTACGACGTATTCAACGGAGACGCAGATGGCATAATCGCGTTGTTACAGCTGCGATTAAGTGAGCCAAGAGAGAGCGTGCTCATTACTGGTGTTAAGCGTGATATTAAGTTGGTCTCTCAAGTTGTTACTCAAATTATGGAGCCGGGTAAGCAAGGTGACATTTCTTCCGTTACCGTTTTAGATGTATCGATGGAGAAAAACCTGCCTGCACTGCACTCACTGCTAGACGCAAACATCAATGTATTTTATTGCGATCACCACCGAACAGGGGATGTCCCAACTTCTAGTCATTTAGATACTCTGATTGATACCGCGCCAGAGAGCTGCACGAGCTTGCTGATTAACCAGAAGCTGAATGGTGTGCATGTGGCTTGGGCAATCGCAGCTGCCTTTGGCGACAATCTAAAAACGGTGGCGGCGCGGCTAGCGGATGAAAATGGATTCGCTCAATCTCAAAAAGAGTTTCTAGAAGAGCTAGGTACCTTGGTTAACTACAACGGTTACGGTTCGTCACTGAGTGATTTGCATTTCACGCCAGCTGAGCTCTACAAAACCCTTTATCAATACCCGAATCCGTTTGATCTTTTGGATGATAAAGACTCGGTGTTTTATCGACTACGAGATGCTTATCAAAATGATCGCCAGCAGTTATCAAACCTTGCTCCTGTTTATGAAAGTGAAGTCGCACGTGTGTTTGAACTGCCAGGTGAGACGTGGGCAAGGCGCATCAGTGGCGTATTTGGTAATGAAATCGTTAATCAAGATCCAAACCGAGCGCAAGCAGTATTAACGAAAAACCAAGACGGCGAGTCTTACACGGTGAGCTTACGTGCGCCATTATCAAATAGAACGGGTGCAGACGAAATTTGCTCAAGTTTTGCGACTGGCGGAGGAAGAAAAGCAGCGGCTGGAATTAATCAACTTAATGAACTTGATAAGGTGAATTTTATTTCACTATTGGATGCATATTATTCATCTGGCACTGACGGTTAACTGAAAAACTCCCGACGTATACATTCAAAATCCTACAAATTCTTGCTACTATATTCCGTTATACGTGTGTATTGCTAGCACATGTATGATGGCTATATCCAAGCTGTTTTAGTGATATCACTCGCAATGGTATCTGGTCTTAGGTCAGTAATTACGGCGTATTTGGGATGATTTTTGCCGATTTATAGTTTATTTTTTCCTATCGGTGATTTTTTATATTTTTGGTTAATTATCTTAGTGAATTAAGGTTGATCAAATATTTATATGGTCAATGCATTCAGCCGAAAATAACAGTTTTTAGCATTTCAATTTGAATGAAAAGTCAAAGTCATATTGATTCTGATATTCAATCTGTGACTTAAAATCACAAGTTAAATCAAAGGTCATCTTTTCCTAAAAATTCCATTACTTTTCTATAAATATTCATGATTACAATGAATTGGTTCGGTTGTGATTGGCACAGCTGTTAAGTAAGGAAGTGGGACTAATGTTGAAACGTAAAGCTCTACAATTAGCAGTATCGGTCGGCATGGCGGCTATGTCTGGCGCTGTTTATGCGAATGGTTCAGATATGACGAATCCAGACTCTGGCGTCGTGGTTGGCTATTGGCATAACTGGTGTGACGGTGGCGGCTACCAAGGTGGCAATGCGCCATGTGTGACGTTGGATGAAGTGAACCCAATGTACAACATCGTGAATGTGTCATTCATGAAGGTTTACGATGTGGCTGATGGTCGAATCCCAACTTTTAAACTGGACCCAACCATTGGGCTTTCAGAAGAACAATTTATTGACCAAATCTCTGAGCTCAACAAGCAAGGTCGCTCTGTACTGTTGGCTTTGGGTGGTGCTGATGCACACGTAGAGCTAGAAACCGGTGATGAAAGAGCCTTTGCTGATGAGATTATCCGTCTAACTGAGCGTTACGGCTTCGATGGCCTAGATATCGACCTTGAACAAGCAGCCGTAACCGCAGCAAACAATCAAACCGTGATTCCTGATGCTCTTAAGTTGGTAAAAGACCACTACCGTGCTGAAGGTAAAAACTTCCTTATTACTATGGCGCCTGAGTTCCCGTATCTCACGACAGGCGGTAAGTACGTTCCTTATATCGATAATCTAGAAGGCTATTACGACTGGATTAACCCACAATTCTACAACCAAGGTGGCGATGGTATCTGGGTTGAAGGCGTGGGTTGGATTGCTCAAAACAACGATGCGTTAAAAGAAGAGTTCATCTACTACATTTCTGATTCTCTTATCAACGGAACGCGTGGTTTCCACAAGATCCCACATGACAAGCTCGTGTTTGGTATTCCTTCAAGCATCGATGCTGCAGCAACCGGTTTTGTACAAGAGCCACAAGATTTATACGACGCATTTGATAGCCTAACGGCGCAAGGTCAACCGCTACGTGGTGTGATGACTTGGTCTATCAACTGGGACATGGGCACCAACAAAAGCGGCCAACAATACAACGAGCAGTTTATTAAAGACTACGGCCCGTTTGTACACGGTCAGGTAACGCCACCACCAGTCGAGGGCGAGCCCGTTCTTAAAGGTGTCGAAAATACGCGTGTTCTTCACGGCACAACGTTTGATCCTATGGATGGCGTGACGGCAACAGACAAAGAAGACGGCGATCTAACGTCATCAATCGATGTTGAAGGTTACGTTGAAACCAGTGTTATTGGCACTTACGTTTTGACTTACCGAGTGAAAGACAGCGATAACAACGAAACCACTAAAGCGAGAACGGTAGAGGTTTACAGCCAGAAGCCAGTATTTAATGGCGTATCTGACACAACAGTTGTGTTGGGTACTGCATTTGATGCTATGGCAGGCGTGACGGCGAATGATGCTGAAGATGGCGACCTGACAAGCACTATTACACACACTGGCAGTGTCGATGTAAATGAAATCGGCAACTACACACTTGTGTATAGCGTGACAGACAGCGCGAACCAAACCGTAACCGTTGACCGTAAAGTGTCTGTAACTGATGGTTCTAACTGTGCTGCTGCATGGGATGCCGACACCGTTTATGTTGAAGGTGACCAAGTATCTCATGACGGTTCAACGTGGGGAGCAGGTTGGTACACTCGCGGCGAAGAGCCAGGAACAACAGGTGAGTGGGGCGTTTGGAGAAAAGTTTCAGACTCTTCATGTGGTGGTAACCCAGATCCGGGCGATGACTTAGAGCTTTCGGTTTCAGGACTTCAATCACAATATGCGCCAGATAACGGCAACGTGCGTTTAGATCTGACACTGACATCAAATGAAGCATTAGATGTTACCGCTATGGTGATCAACAGTGCAGGTACTGTGGTTGAGCAAACTAAGGTTAACGTAACGGACAGCCGTGCTATTACCATCGACTTATACGATGTAGCGGAAGGGCAATATGCACTTGAAGTAGTCGGTAAAGCATCTGACGGTGAAATGGTGATGGTAAACGATTCGTTCGCTGTTAAAGACGGTGGCGGAACAACACCTCCTCCAGGTGATTACCCTCCATATGAAGCGGACACAAACTACGCAGCGGGTGACATTGTGGTCGGCAGCGATAATGGCTTGTACGAATGTAAGCCTTGGCCATACACGGCATGGTGTGCAAGCGCTTCTTATGCTCCAGGCGATAGCCAATACTGGCAAGATGCTTGGACAAAGCTGTAGTCTGATAGCTCAACGCTAGCAATATAAAGTAGACGATCAAAGAGAGGCCATTGTGCCTCTCTTTTTTATGTTTAAACAGTTCTGACTTAGAGCTTTAAAACCCACTTAACCTTAAACTCTGCTCTGCATATTGCTCTAGATCAAAATAGGAGTGATTATCAATTGTATTACATGTTAAGAAATAGCACTATGCGCACATTGAATTTTATATATTGTTAATATTTGCATAATGAATCTTGCTCAAGTCGACCTCAATCTACTCGTTATTCTTAAACACCTTCTTGAAGAGAAGCACGTTTCCAACACGGCATTGGCGCTGGATATGAGCCAACCTACGGTGAGCCGATCTCTGCAAAAACTGCGTACCGTTTTCAATGATGATCTATTGGTGCGAGCGGCTTATGGCTATGAGTTAACGCCAAAAGCAGAAGCCATTAAGCAAGATCTCAATTCGGTACTGACACGTTTAGAAAAGCTGGTACATGGCGATGTATTCGAACCGCAAAGCAGTGACAGTACGGTTCGCTTCTTTGGTTTAGTGCCTAATGTCGCGCACTTGCTGCCCAAGGTAGTTGCGGAGATACGTCAACAAGCGCCAAACATGACTGTTGATATCGACTCGATTCCTAAACGACACTTTGAGCCTCTGTTATCCGGTGATGCGCACTTTGTGTTGTCGACCCACGAGCCGTTAAGTTCAGAGCAAAATTTGTATCGAATGTTCGTGATTAGCCGCGATTACCGTTTGCTGATGAGTAAAAAACATCCTTTGGCGGACAAAGAGATCACGGTTGATGACTTGTTGAATAGCCAACTTGGTCAAATCTCACTGCAAGGGGATAAGAAGCTCTCGATCGAAAGTCGATTTAAAGATCTTGGCTTGATTGATAAGCAGCGCCAGCTGTCCATTCCAATTCAGCTTTCCAATTTTAACGTCGCGCCGGATATGGCAGAAGCAACCGACATCATCTTTCATTTACCGACACCTTTTGCTCAACAAGCCGCTACGCAAAGAGATCTTGTTTGTAAACGCGTGCCTAAAGCGTTGCGCCACCCATCAGAAGACGTCTACTTATACTGGCATAAGCGCTTTCATAACGACCCGATGTGTCGCTGGGTTCGCAATATATTCAAAGAGCTTTATACATAATCCATCTGCAGGGTGAATGAAAATTACGAATACCTATCGAGTTGGATATAGATCTCTTTCATTATTTGAATGGTGAATAACGAGAATCGATTTTTGGTATGAAACTTTCGTTGATAAGCGTGGTAGTTGGTTGTTTAATGCAAACCATTATCATTACCAATCACATATAAGAATGAATATCATGTCTGAGAGATCTCTTTTGATTCGCAAACCTCTTTTGGTTCGTAAACCCCTTTCGATCGCAGTCGCTGTTATTTGTACCTCACTTTCAGCTAACGTGTTGGCGCAAGAAGAAGCGCAAGCAACAGATGAGCAAATGGTTGTTACGGCAACTCGTACCGAGATGGCACTAAAACAAGCGCCAGCTTCAATGTCGGTTATCACCGCGCAAGACATTGAAGACAGCCCTGGTATTACCTTGGCGGACATCGTTGCAGAATCAACGAGTGTAGAGTCTGATTTTGATAGCACACGTGCTGGCCGTCAGATGATCTCTATTCGTGGTATGGATTCAGATTACACTCTTATCATGGTGAACGGTCGTCGTTTAAGCTCTGCAAGTGCCATCATCCGTGGTAACGACTTTGACCTATCAACGATTCCTGCTGATTCGATCGAACGTGTTGAAATAATCCGTGGCCCAATGTCTGCACTTTACGGTTCAGATGGTATGGGCGGTACAATCAACATCATCACTAAGGCTCCAGAAAACGATTGGAGCTCTACACTGACCATGGACACTTCATCTCCACTTGATGGTGATGGAGGGGAAGAGTATTCGATGGGCTTCACGACATCTGGTGCGTTGATTGAAGACGAGTTGTTTGCTCGCCTATCTGTTAACCAAACTAGCCGTAACGCTTGGCAACCATATTCTGGTACACACAGCTTTGGTTACGATCGTTCAGATGTAACAGCTCTAGAAGAACGTGACACGTTAAGCTTACTTGCAAGCCTGACATGGAATGCGACAGATAACCAAACCATCGATTTCGATTTTGGCTACAGTGATGATGAACGTGAGTCATCTGCGGAAAACGTATCATCTGTGATTGAGTCTGACACACGTGTTGTACGTCAGAGCCAAGCGATCACACATAGTGGTTTTTGGAGCTGGGGTGACACGCAAGTACGTTATTCACGTGAAAATGTGACAGATAATGATGCTGCGGACTCAGATACTAACTATAGCAGTGACATCGAAGAGCTGACTCAAATTGTTGAAGCTTCGGCGACCACTTATCTTGGTGATAGTCACACCGTAACGTTTGGTATGGACTACCAGTTGAGTGAATTAACCAACAAAGAAAACTTAGTCAATGGTACATCTGAAGCTTATCAAGGTGCGTTATTTGTTCAAGACCAATGGTTAATGACGGATCAACTAACGGCAACCATTGGTGGTCGTTTAGATAAGCATGAACTGTACGGTGAAGAGTTCAGCCCACGTGTGTACTTGGTTCATCAAACAACGAATGACCTGATCATCAAGGGTGGTGTGGGTAAAGCATTTAAAGCACCAACATTGACTCAAAATCAGACAGACTACACAGTTAATAGCTGTAAAGGCGTATGTGATTTACATGGTAATGAAGATCTTAAGCCCGAAACCAGCTTGAACTATGAGATCGCTGCGATTTATAGCCAACCTCGTTGGAATGTTGAAGGTGCCTTATTCCGAAATGAAATCAACGACCTAATTGATCGTGATGAAACCTATTGTGAGAACGGCGGAGTGTTTGAATCGGGTAAAGGTTGCGCTGATAGTTCAAGCTCAACTGGCTATGTGAATGGTAAGCGTACTTATACAAACGTATCAGAGGCTGTAGTTCAAGGTGCTGAGCTTACAGGCCAATTCCAAATTACTGATGAATGGGGTGTGTCTGGTAATTACACATTCTTAGACACTGAAGATAAGTCTACTGGTGACGAATTACTTGATCGTTACAAGCATTCGGGTTTAGTTAAACTGAACTGGAGCCCAACTTACGATCTAAGTACCTTCGTGAGTGCGCGTTACCGTGGTGAACGTCAGATCGAAAGCGATCTAACTCAAGACGCTTACACAACGCTGAACCTAGGTGCTGTCTACAACGTGAATGCTTCAGTACGACTACGTGCAGGTATCACGAACTTAACTGACGAAGCTGTATCACAAGAGCTAGAGAGCATGGGCTATGTTGAAGAGCCACGTACTTACTACGTAGGTATGACAGCGGACTTCTAATTTAGAGTTCAGTAACTGATAGCTTGATACAAAAGAACCCACACTGGCTGATGCTCTAAAAGGAGAATGGCGAGTGTGGGTTCTTTTTTGATCTATAGATTTGGTTTAATTTGCCGTTTATCTATTAATCTAGATTTTGACACATGTGATCAGCGCATTACCGGACTGAGTATCCCAAGGAATCAGCTTGTCGTAATCGTGCTCGAAGATATTAACCTCGAAGTAGGGCTTCAATATCTCGATTAACTCTTTAAACGAGAATGCCACCATTGGGTGTTCATCATTCCACACTTGAGTTTCACCAGCAGTCGTCTTTTCGATGCTAAGCTTTAGCGCTTGCTTATCACCCTGACCAGAGTAATACCAACCAGAACGGAACGTGAAATCGTCTTTGTCTTGGTTTGTTGTGTGTCTAACAAACAGGTCGTTGCTGATCTTGTCTTTATCAACCACGTTAAAACAGAAAATACCTTCTGGCTTTAACGCACGATGCACACTTTCAATACACTCTTTAAGCTTCTCAAGGCCATCGTTGTAATGGATGGAATACAGGAAGCAAGTGATAAGATCGAGTGGTTCCGTGACCTCAAAGTTACTCATGTTTTGTACTGAGAACTTGGCTTCCGGGCAGCGAACTTCTGCGATATCTAACATCGGCTTGTTAAGATCTAGGCCACCGCTTTGGTAACCGAAATCAATAAAATGACGAACGTGTGGGCCAGTGCCACAAGCTAAGTCGAGGTGTGTTTTTCCTTCATTTCCAAAGATTTGATGGAGTCTACGTACGCAGTTACTTTGCGCTTGGTAGTCAATATCTACACACATTAAATCATAGTAACCGGATAGGTCGGTATAGAGTGCGTTGGCGGACATATTTGCCTGCAGCATAAGCTGAAAAATTAGGGTGGCGCATCATATACCGAAATTGGAAAATCGCAATCAAATATTCGATCAATGAAAGCGTTTTATTTTCTAACTTATGGTCGTTTTAAATGAGACCGTTTAAAGGGATGTTTAAGCTGCCAACAACATCAGTACGCGTGTCATCGCTATTCACTTTGCCCTGACTACTTATTCGTTAACTAAAACAGGTGTTGCTCCCTCAATGCAGCGACCATACGGGCTTTGCGGAACGCTTTTATCACGAGACGAGATAGGAAAAATATGGTATCTAGGTAAACCCAGTGTGACATTTATAATTTTATGATTAATCAGTAATTTTACTGATTCAAACCGAGTTCTTGAAAAGGAAACAATTAAGGAAAGTGGGCTGTTGATAAAAACCAAATCACTCAAGCTAAATAAGCGAACTAAACAAGGAGAGTTGTAACAATGACATCAGCAATAAATGCACAGGGTTCAATGGAAAATAGAACAGCATTGGAAAGCAGTGCTTCAATAGAAATTAAGGTGGATGACTTGTCGGGTGGGGAAGTCGTTGAATTGCTTGAAGAGCATCTTGCTGATATGTACGCCACTTCGCCAGCCGAAAGCGTCCATGCACTGGATCTAGATGGGCTCAAGTCACCAGAAATTACCTTTTTCAGCGCTTGGAAAGACAGCCAACTGCTTGGGTGTGTCGCCATTAAAGAGCTGAATACCCAACACGCTGAACTCAAATCGATGAGAACCTCACAGTTTGCTCGAAAGTCAGGTGTTGCGAGCCAACTTTTACAGCACGTATTGGATACAGCAACCGCCCGCCAGTATCAAACAATCAGTTTAGAGACCGGCTCAGAAGACTACTTTAAGGCTGCGCGTAACCTGTATGAAAAGTTTGGCTTCGGATACTGTGAACCCTTTGCTGATTATGTGTTAGACCCGCACAGCCAGTTTATGAGTATTGAGTTGCGTTAAGAGACTAGCCTTAGATGTCGACTTACTTTGCAGGTTTCTCCCTTGGCCTTTCGCTGATTCTTGCGATTGGCTCTCAAAATGCGTTTGTTTTAAAGCAAGGGCTTAAGAACCAACACGTATTGGCAGTTTGTGCTGTATGTGCCATTTCTGACGCCTTACTGATTAGCTTTGGCGTGACGGGCTTTGGCGCAATCGTTAAGCAGTTCCCACAAATTGAGCAGTTCGCCCGTTATGGTGGCGCTATCTTTTTGGGTGTCTATTCATTCTTAAGCTTCCGATCAGCATTTACCGAAAACCACGCCTTAGAAGCCACGGCAGAAACTAAAGACTCATTAACCAAAGCGATTGCGATGTGTTTGGCGTTCACTTGGCTTAACCCGCATGTGTATTTGGATACTGTGGTATTGCTGGGGTCTATCTCAACTCAATATCAACCGGATCAAATGTTGTTTGGCGCTGGGGCGGTATCGGCGTCATTCGTGTTCTTCTTTTCACTTGGATATGGCGCTCGCTTCTTGGCTCCAATGTTTAAGAACCCGAGAGCGTGGAAGGTGTTGGAATTTGTCGTTGGCGTGATCATGGCATCTATTGCAATATCTTTGATTGTCTAGCTGCGCGTAATTAGGCTTCCATTTTGGTATAGGTGTTGAATACACGCCAGTAGAAAGCCTAACCTTACGTTTAATCTCACAAGCAGATGCAGTAAATATCGAATTCTTCGGCCCGAATGGTAATAGACTGGCAAGCCGTGATGTAGCGTTTAGCACAGTAACTCTGGGCGCTTCGTACAATTTTTGACGACCTCTGTGAAATAGCTTAAAGCTAAAGCTATGGACACCTAAAACCGCTCTAACGTTGAGCGGTTTTTTTATGTCAAAAATAACGATTGGTCACGCTATGGGCGGAGTTGGTCCAAAGCCTGAAATTAGTTGGTTTTCACAAGCTTATAAAAGGGAATTATCTCGACTATTTTGGTAGATTAAAGGTATTACAGACTTCCAGTGAGCAGCAATGAAGATTCTTCACACGTCCGATTGGCACCTTGGCCAAAACTTCTACAATAAAAGCCGCAAGAATGAACATGAACGGTTTTTACAATGGTTACTTGAGCAAGTTACAGAGCACGACATCGACGCGATCATTGTTGCTGGCGACATTTTCGATACCAGTACACCGCCGAGTTACGCTCGTGAGATGTATAACAAGTTTGTGGTCGATTCGAACAAGATCGGTTGCCAATTGGTGTTATTAGGTGGAAATCACGATTCAGTCTCTGTGCTTAAAGAGACACAACAGCTGCTCAAATACATGGGCGCAGACGTGATTCCTAATACCAATGAAGATCATGCGACTCAGGTTGTCGAACTAAAAGGCAAGAACGGCGATGTAGAAGCGCTGGTTTGTGCCATTCCTTTTATTCGCCCTCGCGATGTGTTGATGAGCCAGGCGGGTGTCACTGGCGTTGAGCGTCAGAAGCAACTCGGCGATGCAATCAAACAGCATTATCAAAGTGTTTATGATGCGGCGGTTGCTAAGCGCGCGACGTTTGTAAACAGCGAGCACATGCCGATTATCGCTACCGGTCATTTAACGGCGATGGGTGTCCAACAATCGGATTCTGTGCGTGATATCTATGTCGGCAACCTTGATGGTTTCGCCGCTGATGGCTTCCCAGACGCAGACTATATCGCACTTGGTCATATCCACCGCCCACAAGTGGTGGCAAAGCGTGAATACATTCGTTATTCAGGCTCTCCAATCCCACTAAGTTTTGATGAACTTAAGTCTCAAAAACAAGTGTGTGTGGTTGAGTTTGTTGAAGGTGAGCGCACCATTTCTCAACTGCCTGTTCCCACATTCCAACCTCTAGCTGAAATCAAAGGCGACTTGAGCGAGATCGAATCTCAGCTTAACCAATACATAGGTTTAGATAGCGACCAAAGCGTATGGTTATCGATAGAAGTGCAAGCGCAAGATTACTTGTCGGATCTACAAGAACGTATGCGCGCACTGACCGAAGGATTGAATGTGGAAGTACTTCAACTGCGCCGAGCAAGAGAGCGTCGTAATCAAGCATTAGAGCAAGAGTCGGCAGAGACCTTATCTGAACTGAGCCCGATGGACGTGTTTACGAAGCGTATTGCCTTAGAAGAGTTTGAAACCGATTCTGAAAAAGCGCGTTTAGAGCGCATGACGGTGAAGTTCAAACAAGTGATGGTCGAAGTGTCTGAAAGCGCTCAAGCGCCCAATAAAGTAGAAGAGTAATCGTATGAAGATTTTAAGCCTAGAATTTGAAAACCTGAACTCTTTGAAAGGACGTTGGAAGCTCGATTTCACCCAATCACCGTTTGCAGAAAATGGTCTGTTTGCGATTACTGGCCCAACAGGGGCGGGTAAAACCACCATTCTTGATGCGATTTGTTTGGCATTGTTCCACCGCACACCGCGTTTAAAGAGCATAGCTAAAGGCAACAACGAATTAATGACGCGTGGCACGGGTGAGTGTTGTGCTGAACTGGAATTTGAAGTTCAAGGTAAAACGTACCGATCTAATTTCCACCAAAAGCGCGCACGTGGCAAACATGATGGCGCACTGCAAACGCCGACCTGTGAATTTGCAGATGCCGACACAGATAAAGTGTTAGAGACCATGCTCACTAAGAAGATCAAGTTGGTGGAGCAGGTCACGGGCCTCGATTTCTCACGCTTTACTAAATCGATCATGCTGTCTCAGGGTGAGTTTGCGGCGTTCTTAAATGCCAATGCCAACGATCGTGCAGAGCTACTAGAAGAGCTGACGGGTACCGAAGTGTATAGCCTGATCTCAGAGCGCATCTACGATCACTTTAAGTCGAGTGAAACATCGCTTAATCAGCTCAAAGCGAAAGCAGAAGGCGTGAGCCTGCTCTCGGAAGAACAAATTCAAGCGCTAATCACTGAGCGTGAAACGCTAGAAGCTGAACAAAACCGCCTAGCCGAACAGTTAAAAGAGTGGCAAGCCCATCTCAGCTGGTGGAAAGACGTAACCAAAGCTGAGCACACGCTTGTTACCAGTGAGCAGGATCTTAAAACCGCGCAAGATGAGTTAGACCGTAACCAACCGTCACTAGAGCGCTTGGCAAACAGTGAGCCGGCTGAAAAGCTGCGTCCAGTACACAAAGATTTAAAGCGTTGCGAACAAGAGGTGAACACTACTCAAGCTCACCTAGATAACAGCACCAAGTTACTTGCCGTTCGTGATGCAGAAATGCAAGACGCGCAAACTAAACTGACTCAAAGCAGTGCGATTGTCGAACAGGTAAAAAGTGAGCAACAAGATCAAGATAAGATCATCGATCTCGTGCGTCCGCTAGACAACCAAATTGCCGTACTCAAAGATAAGCAAACTGCGACCGTTAATGCAGCGAACACGCTAAACGAGCAACATACGCAGCAGCTTAATCAACAGGTCGTTTTGGTTCAAAAAATAGATGCACTAAAGCAACAAGATCAACGCAGTACTGAGTACTTAAATACGCATCAAGCTGACCAGAATTTGGAAAAATACCTAGGTCAGTGGCAAGCAAAGGTCGAGCAAGTTCGTACTCTAGAGCGCCAGCATTCAGAGCAGTTGAATTCAGCGAAGCAAGCGTTGTCTGCGGTTGATGCACAGCAAACGATTATCAAATCTGCTCAAGACGCTAAAGCAACGCAAGATAAAACTTTAGCTGAATTGGTTGTGCTAGAAAGTAGTGCAAAGCAACAGTGGGAAGCCTTGCAAGGCAACACTAGCGAGCAAGTGTTGAATTCGCAAAAAGATCTGTTGGAGTTTTGGAATCGCAATACGCACTCATTACTTGAGATCAATCGTGGTTTCCTAAATGCCCAACAACAGCTGCACGCAAAAACACAGGCACATCAAACCAACACCCAGTTGGTCGACAAGCTTTCGAAAGAACGTGAAGTGCTGGTGGAGCGATATAAAGAGAAAGAGACGTCTCTTGAACGATTAACGCGTTTGATTGATCAAGAAGGCGAGTTGGCAAAATACCGTGCAGGTCTAGAATCAGGCTCTGAGTGCCCACTGTGTGGTTCAACAGACCATTCGATTGAGCAGTCGCAAGATATTGCAAATTTGGTTGCTCAAAAAGATAGAGAAAACCTAGAGCTAACAGCTATCAAAAAAGAAGGCCAAGAGCATCGTCAGCAGTTAGATTCTCTTGCTCCAATGATTGCTGCGCTTAACGATGACATTCAGCGAGCGCAAGCGGATATTCATCAGGCTCAACTGAATTGGCAAAGCGTTGTCGGCAAGCTTCAACAGAGTTTATCGGATTTCGTTGGCACGGCTCATGAACTGGCGCTGTTAACGATTAACGATTTAGGCAATGAAGCTACAGTCGAGACCTTTGCTCAGCAGTGTGAACTTCAACTAAGTCACAGCGCACAGCAACTCAAAGCGTTGAGTGATGCTAAAGCGCATTATGCCGAAGCTGAGAAACAACGCCTGTCTATAAGTGTTATGGCTGACAAGGCGCAATCTAATCTCGAGTTGGCCGAGCAACGTTTAGCGGATCTTAATAAGCAAAACCAAGTCGCAAACGAGCAAGTGACTCAATTAGTTCAAACGAAAGATCAGCAATGGAACGCTTTGAAAGAGAGCATTGTTCAAACTTCTATCGAAGCACCTGAACTTGAGCATATCGATGATTGGTTTACTGCGAAATCGCAAGCATCAAGCACATGGCAGCAAACCAAACAGCAACAGGCCGATATTGAGAAGCAACTGATTACTCAAAATGCCGAATTGAAAACGTTAGACGACAAGCTAAGCAGTGTTGAGAAAGAGCTCGCGACACTGACGCAACAGAGTGAGTCTTTAGTGTCAGAACTCACTCGTGTAACGGCTGAAAGAACAGAGTTGTTTGGTGACAAAGACATTCAAGCCACCAGCAATGCGATGAAGCAAAGAGTCACTGAAGCAGTAAATGCATTTGATGCCGCGCAGTTAGTGCTTAACCGCAGCGAACTTGAACATCGAACCGAGCAAACCAAACACACTGGTTTCTCGGACGAGTTAGTCAGTAAGCAATCGAGCTACACACAAGCGTCGAATGCTTGGTTAGAAGCGCTGAAAACTAGCCCGTTCGAAGATGAGGCTAATTTTGAAGCAGCGTTGTTAGATGAAGAGGTTAGAACTCAACTTCAAAGCCTGAAGAAGTCTTTAGACGAAGCGATTGTCAGTGCGCAAGCAAGGTTGAACACCGCCAAAACGACGAAAGTGGAGCTACTAAATCACGAAAATGCGAAAGCATGGCAAGAGCAAAACCAACAGCAAGTTGAAGAAGCGACGACTGAGTGTCAAAACGCACAACAAAGCCATGCAACCAAGATCGGCGCAATTTCTGCCAATCTTGAAACGGATAGCCAGAACCGCAGCAATCAGCAAGATCTGTTTAAGCAGATCGACGAGCAACAAGTCGAGTTTGATGATATTTCACGTCTGAACTCACTTATCGGCTCTAAGAACGGCGATAAATTCCGTAAGTTTGCCCAAGGTTTAACGTTGGAAAACTTGGTGTACTTGGCGAACAAGCAGCTACAACGTTTGCATGGTCGTTACGAGCTTAAACGTAAAGCCGACGATGGTTTAGAACTGCAAGTGCTCGACACATGGCAGGGCGATGTGATGCGTGATACAAAGACTTTATCAGGTGGCGAAAGCTTCTTGGTGAGCTTGGCGTTGGCATTAGCGCTTTCTGATCTTGTGAGCTACAAAACCAGTATTGATTCTCTGTTCTTAGATGAAGGTTTCGGGACGTTGGATAGTGACACATTGGACATTGCACTTAACGCACTGGATAACTTGAATGCATCAGGCAAGATGATTGGCGTGATTAGCCACGTTGAAGCACTGAAAGAGCGAGTACCCGTTCAGCTTAAAGTGACAAAACACTCAGGCTTAGGTGTGAGTGAGATGGATAAACAGTACAAGGTTGTTGCTTAGGTTCTTGCTATATTTATCAGCGCAGAAATACAAGCAGAGCTAGATGAAGCAGATCCCCGACTCAGTCGTTCCTCCTTCTCGAGGATGACGGAGTCGGGAGTAGTCACAAATCACTACGCAGTCACTCCTTAAAGTCAGGAACGAACGTCATAGAGAACTAGGCTTTGTTCGTATTGCCTTCGTCATTCTCTAAAGCGAGGTACGAGCGTAATAGGGAATCTCTAGTAAACGAAGGAAGTGGACTCATCAAGAAGGAAACGGCCATGCACAAGAAACCCCATTTACCGACTAAGATATGTCCTGTTTGCCAAAAGCCTTTCGCATGGCGTAAAAAATGGCAGCGCTGTTGGGATGACGTGATCTACTGTTCTGAACGTTGTCGTCGTAATAAGTCTTAGTCCCATAATCTGAATAGATCAGGTCAATCCTCATGATCTAAACCCGTTAACTCCAATATTTCCTTCCTTTGTCGTAATTTTGATGATCCTTTAATCGTTTCGTCATTCATTTCTCAAGTTAATATTTCTATCTGTAAGATAAGTGATGTATAAAGGCGGCATGAAGATACCTAAAAGAATACAGCCTTTAGTTGACGACGGTTTAGTCGACGAGGTGACAAGCCAACTCATGAGTGGCAAAGAAGCATCGGTGTACATTGTGCGCTGCGGCGATACGATCCGTTGTGCCAAGGTATATAAGGAAATAAGCCAACGCAGCTTCAAAAAAGCGACCGCGTATCGTGAAGGCCGAAAAGTCCGAAATAGCCGCCGCGCTCGAGCGATGGAAAAAGGCTCTGGCTTTGGTCGTGAACAACAAGAAAAGGTTTGGCAAAGTGCTGAAGTGGATGCCTTATATAAACTGGCAGAAGCGGGTGTTCGTGTGCCTGTCCCTTATGGTTGCTTTGATGGCGTACTGCTTATGGAGCTGGTCACTGACGATGAGGGTTACGTTGCACCACGTTTGAACGATGTGGTGATGTCAGCAGAGCAAGCGATCGAAGACCACGCCGTGATGATGACTTACGTAGTTAAAATGCTGTGTGTTGGTTTGATCCATGGTGACTTGTCTGAGTTCAACGTATTGGTGGATGAGTACGGTCCAGTAATTATCGACCTACCACAAGCGGTTGACGCTTCGGCTAACAACAACGCTGAGTGGATGCTGGCTCGTGACATCAATAACATCCGTGACTATTACGCTCAGTTTGCTCCTGAACTGGCAAAAACCGAGTATGCCAAGGAAATGTGGGCGCTGTACGAGAAAGGCGACTTGAAGCCAGACAGCAAACTGACGGGTGAGTTTACGGAAACCGACGACTTGGCTGATATCGAAGCCATCATGCAAGAGATAGACGCTGCGCGAATTGAAGAACAACATCGACGCGAGCGAGCTAAAGAAGAGAAAGAAGGTGTTGACGATACTAAGTTCAATTGGGCTGAATAATCGTGATGATCAGTTTTGATCTTTAGCTAGATATCAACCAAACGCCTTTTAAAACAGAGGCGTTCTTTCTAAATAAAAACCCAATGGAGCTTCAACTCTGTTGGGTTTTCTTTTTTAGCACTAATGAAAGACGGACACTCGTATCAACTACCAATTTAACTGTTCACCATCGTAAGCGTAGAAGTGCCCACTGTTATCCGGTGTGGCAGTGCGAATAATATCGACCAACTGATGGGCGACATAGCTTGACTCAAACAACTTACCTTCAGGGACATTGGTCTGAAAAGGCTTCGACAGAGCTGTGTCTGTCGTGCCCGGGTGCAGAGCCAACACGGTGCCTTTCTTAATGGTGCGTTGCCATTCGATCGACATGGTTTTGATGAACATATTTAGGGCTGCTTTCGATGAGCGGTAGCTATACCAACCGCCTAATCTGTTGTCTGAAATACTACCTACTTTTGCGGATACCACAGCAAATTTTGGATTGTCACTCGCTCTAAGAATCGGCGTGAAGTGCTTTGCCAATAATAAGCTCGGTAGGGTGTTCACAGAGATGTTTTTGAGGAAAAAATCAGGGTCGATGGACGACAAGTTTTTCTCCGGTCCAAGATCTGGAGTGTGGAGCATACCCACGCAGTTGATCAACCAATCAAGTTGTTCAAACTCAGAACTCAAACGCTTGATATCAGCTTCATTGGTCGCGTCGACTTTGTGCCAGGTCAAGCGATTGTTTTCTAGTTCCGGCTGTTGAGAGTGGTAAGTCGCGTCTACATGCACATCAAGAAAATCAAACCGAGAGAGCTCAGATAATAGGTGTTTAACCACAGCGAAACCAATACCGCCGCTCCCACCGACCACCAATATGTGTAATCTGAGTTGCTCCACCATTATAAGTTCTCCAAGTTTGTGATTCGTTGTTCAGCAGTATCGAGAATCGCTTGTTGTGATTGCTCATCCATGTTGTCCCAAGAGCGATATAACATGCCCATACGTGGGTTGCGGTTTAACGCATCGCGGTGCTGGTCCATAAAGCGCCAATACAAGCTATTGAAAGGGCAAGATTGCTCGCCGCTGCGTTCTTTTATCTTGTAGTGACAGCCTTTGCAGTAGTCACTCATGCGGTTGATATAGGAACCGCTGGCAGAGTATGGTTTGGTTCCTACGATCCCGCCATCCGCAAACAGTGCCATACCTCGCGTATTTGGCATTTCAACCCACTCAATCGCGTCGACGTAAATACCGAGGTACCAACTATCGACTTGGTCAGGGTCTATACCCGTGATTAAACAGAAGTTGCCAGTGATCATTAACCTTTGGATGTGGTGCGCGTAAGAAAACTCAAGAGACTGGTCAATCGCATGCTTCATGCAGTTCATCTTGGTTTGTCCGTCCCAAAAGTAATGGGGCAGGTTATTATGTGCTGAGTAATGGTTTTTGTTGGCGTAAGCAGGCATGTTTGCCCAATAGACGGCGCGTATGTACTCTCGCCACCCCAGTATTTGGCGTACAAATCCTTCGACCTGTGCAATATCGATGCTTGGCTTATCTGGTGAGCTGTCTCGAAGACAGGATGCTTGGTAGGCCGACAGTGCTGCATCAATCACTTCTTTAGGGCTCAGCAGTTTACTGTTCAGCGAGAACGATATACGGCTATGATACAAGCTCCATTTAGAGTCGTGCTCTGTCGTCATCGCATCTTGAAACTGCCCAAATAACGGCAAGCAGACTTGGCAGAAATGAGCGAGTAGAGACAAGCTTTGTGCGCGGTTCACCGGCCATAGTAACTGGTTACCGACTTGACCAATGGTTTGTACTTGGTGACGTTCGATACGTTGCAAAATGTCGGTTATATCATTGGTAAACATCAGCGGCTGAGGTAGGTTTTCGATGTCTTGTTTCTTGAGTTTCTTTCGATTGTTCGCGTCGTAATTCCATTTGCCGCCAACGGGCTTTCCGTCTTCTAACAAAATGTCGAAACGCTTTCTCATTCGGCGATAGAAGTGCTCCATCATGATGTGTTTGTCTTTCGGAAACTGTTGTTCGATCTCTTCGAATGGAAAGAGGAAGTGTTCTGTATCACAACAACCTTTGGTCGCATTGGTGAGCTTGAGCTTGTTCATCTGCTCTAAAAGGCGATATTCATCTGGCCTTTGATATTCGAATTTCTCTGCGCCGAATTCGTGTACATAGTGCTTTAGAAGTGTGTCTAGGTTTTCAAATTGCGTTGTGTCGTCAAGAGTAAGGTGTAGTACTTGATGACCTTGTTCTTTGAGTTCGTTAGCGAAGTAACCCATCGCACAGAAAAACGCGGCCACTTTTTGAACGTGAGAGGCAACATAATCTGTTTCTTGTTTTAGCTCAGCAATGATGTAAATAACGTCATCGTTAACCTGTCTAAACCATGAATGCTCAATGTTGAGTTGGTCACCTAATACAAGTCGTACCGTTTTAAATTTCATAATGCGTCCTGGTTTGTGAGGCTTGTTGTGACTGCGTTACCGCCTGTCCATTGATTGATGAAGGCATGGTCTGGGTCGTACATTTCAGTACGTTGATTCAAATCGAAATGACGTGATTTGTTAATTATTAGACGCTTACGAGTTGATAGGCTGACAAGATCACAAATGACTACTCTAAGTGGGAAATAGGAGATTTCGATCAGGATGAGTGTGTTGAAGAGGATATCAAGCCAACCAATAATACCGATAGAGGTTGGCAATGCCGGTTATTTTTGAGTGTCGAACTGGAGCTTCTATTCCATTGGAACAACGAGAATATCGATAGGGGAAGTATCGATGATCTGTTTAGAATGGGAGATGAGCTTATGCCAAAAATCATGGTGATGGCCGCACAGCAATAGGTCAACGCCGTTGGCTTCGATGGCATTTTTGAGCTTATCGTTCAAATCACCCGTTCCCACGAAAATGTGCTTGATTGGGTGCTTGGCGTAGGCTTCAAACTCTTTCAAATGCTTAACGGCATCTTCATTGATGGGTAAATCACCGTCATTTCCCTGAATATCAACGAGCTCTGGATAAATTTCTCCATGCGTACCATCGATATAAACAAATGAAATGCCAGCCTCCAGTTTATCAGCGAAGAAGGTCGCTCTATCAATGAGAATCTTGGTGTCGTCAGACAGTTCAAGTGCGACCAGAATATGTCGGTAATCCATAATTAAAGCCTCTTGTTGTGAGTTATGTAACAAGCATAGTTTCTGTTGACGCAAATGATATCGAAGAGATCTCATATTCCGTAAAATCATCATTCAATGTTCTTCTAAGCACTATCGTATTTATATCGCTTTGATTGGTAAGAAATTTACAAAAGGTTGATATAGTGGTTGAAGCGCTAGCTTATGCTGTTAGATAGGCTTGATAGTTCAATGCGCCAATAACGAAGAGGCATCAATGACAGCACTACTAACCATTCCCACTCGAACATTAGGTTTCGACTACGATATTGAGATCCGAGACTGGTCTCAAAAGCTCGTCGGCTTTCATGTGTTTGAAGATGGTAGACGACCGCTTGATGGAGGCATTGGGCTGAGCCTCAACCTTGTTGAACAGTTTGACGTGAATGGTCGTTGGCTAAATTCATTACCTGCGCGTTATCGTGAAATCACCGACGACTTTCCAGAATACCAATACCAGATGTTGTGGCTTGCTGCGAATACTTATGAAGCCGCGCAATTGCTTGAATTAAGGCCTGTTATTTTGGCTTTGATCTGCATGAAATACAGTGTCGACAACAAGAAAGCACTGGCACTAAGTCGCTTAGGGCAGAAGAAGATCCTTACCAAGTTGGGCTTAGACGGCAGCAAGGCGACACTCAAATTCATCGACAAGCTAGAGCTTCATTACAATGTTGGTGATGAACTCGACCACATTGTTCGTATTCTCGAACCGCTGCAAAGACGAGTCCTTAAGTTTAAGCATTACTCAAAAGTTAGATACACAGCCCTGCGTTTGGACCAAGTTCATCCATTTCTAACTGGTAGCAGGCTAGGGATTGCAATGGTGGAAGAGGGCAGACTTAACGCACCGTCGAAGATGGCGATGTTCCAAGATGCGATATTGTTAGGGCAAGATTTGGAGATGGATGATCCACTGCGTGCGATTACCAGTCAGAACTCTTTTGCGATGTTTGAGCAACTGCATGACCGCTGGACGGAGCAACGCCAATTACGACGCTTGGAGGGTAACTGCCCAATGGATAAAGACATCCCTTATCCCGTTCCTTTACTTGGCAATGACAACATTCATCCGCTCACGGATTATTACGACCTTGAACACGAAGGCATCGAGCAGAAGCACTGTATTGGCGTGTATCACAACCGAATCATGAGCGATCGTTATGTGGTGTTCCGCATGCTCAAGCCTCAGCGTTTAACCATAGGTTTACGCCGCGTCCCGAGCAAAGCATTTCCTTTTGAAATAGACCAAATCTGCGGAAAACGAAATGCACCTCCGTCGGAATCCGCTCGCCAAGTGATTCACGACTGGCTAGAAGCGAGTAAGCAAAAATATCCTAAGCAATAGCCATTAAGTAGAAGGAATACAGGATGTTTCAACAAGGCGATCTTTGCCCTCATTGTGGTTTGATTATTGTGATGCCTACGGATCTGCAAGGTGAATGCCTAGGATGCGGCGAAGAAATTAATCAAGACCCAGCAGACGATTACGACGAAGAAGAGTAGCTTTACCTACACTTAGATTAAACAAGGCTAGGATAGCCGAATTACTCTCTTTAAAAGGACGGAAAAATGCAGAAAGTAATCTTTAGAAATTGCGATGAAAACTCACCTTATTGGCATGAGTTAGAGGGCTTATTTCAAAGTGAATGGTCTGATTTCAAGTTTAAAGATACATATAAAGAAAACGTACAACTCCCTCCAGTAATAACAGTACTTCGCGATAATGTGATCATTGGTGGCTTGGCGTATTCCTATTTTCAAGAACCTCACCAAGTTCGTGATGTAGTGTGGATCAACGCTGTGTTTGTCGACCCTCAATGGCGCGGTCAAGGCATTGCCAGTGAACTGATTAATCGTGGTGTCAGACAGGTTTCTTCTGCAGTGCAAACTCAACTCTACGCGTACACCAATATCATGGGTCTCTACCAAGGGCTAGGTTGGTCAATCGTAAATATCGAATCAGAACCGAACCATAAAGTGATGAGTATTGAGCTTAATCGATAAGCTCGGAATAAAAGCCTGATATTAGTTTATCTGCCGTTCGAGTAATGAATTTCTCCCTTTCATCCATAATGCATAAGCCTGTTAAATTTTCGTTGAAACTCATGCCGATATCGCCTTTAAATCAAACAACTAGCTGTTGATTAAAACGATCAAGACGATTTATTGCAGCAGTTGTTGAGCACAAAGCCTATATTGACTAGAATGACGCACTTTTTTTATTTACGTACATACAGGTAATGAACATGAGCGATACTAATTCAAGACCAGCTTTACCAGATCATCTTGCAGGCAACCCACGCAGCCCACACCACGTTGCTGAGTGTTTCGAATACCCAATCGGCATTCGTCTAAATGGTAAAGAGCGTACTGATGTTGAAGAATACTGCATCAGCGAAGGTTGGGTTAAGATCCCTTCTCCAAAAGCGCTAGATCGTTTTGGTCAGCCAATGCTTATTACTCTAAAAGGCACTGTAGAAGCTTTTTACATCGACGCATAATCACGTCGTGTGGCTAGCTAATACTTCGAGTAATTAGCTAATGTTTGCTTAATTAGCCAACATCAAGCCACCAAGCGTTATTACCTAAAAGGGTCTAGAGAAATCTAGACCCTTTTTGTTTGCATTGATTTTAGCGAACTTCTTTAACCAATAGCCCAAACCACCTTCATAACTCCACAGATTCAACCAAAATTGTTGTTATTCACTATGCATTCGCAGTAATAACAAAGTTGTTGTTGGTTGATTTATGTTCGCTCGCTCTTTTTGGATTTATTCGTACTCGAAAGTTCTGATGTTTAATTAAACAGATACAAACAAAAATATGAAGCGCAGTCTAATTAAATGAAACTAATATGCTGTATTTAAAG
>NZ_JBFRTQ010000169.1:0-7674 GCF_041474195.1 Vibrio sp. 10N.222.52.C3
GCTCGGCGCACAATAAAAACAGCTTGCGACGCGCAAGCTGTTCATACGTTTTTTTCTAAGTTTGTCGTAGCCTGAATTAGAGCCCGACTTTTGCCAATTCTTGCTCTGCGAACTCAGACGGTATCGCTAAATAACCATCTTTTTCTACAAGCTCTTGTCCCTGCTTTGAGAATACAAAAGTAAGGAACTCTCTTTCAACGGGAGAAAGCGGTTTATCTGGGTGTTTGTTCACGTATACGTAAAGAAAGCGTGATAGAGGGTAATCACCGCTCAAGATATTCGCTCGAGTCGGCTCTACATAATCAGAACCATGCTCAGCAATAGGAATTAACTTAACGCCAGCGACACGATAGCCAATACCTGAGTAGCCAATCCCACTGATGGATGAAGCGACCGACTGAACGACTGAAGCCGAACCAGGTTGCTCATTCACACGATTTTTAAAGTCACCGCCGCACAGTGCATTCTGTTTGAAGTATCCATAAGTCCCCGATACAGAATTGCGACCGAACAATTGGAATCGATGTTTCGCCCATGGCTGATCGATTCCGAGATCTTGCCAGTTATTGAGGGGCCTTGTTGCTCCGCAGCGTAATGTCTCAGAAAAAATGCCATCAATCTGACGAAAGTTAAGCCCCTCAATAGGGTTATCACGATGCACAAAAAGCCCAATCGCATCGATAGCAACTCGCAGTGCTGTTGGCTTATATCCATGCTCCCTTTCAAATGCTTCAATTTCTCGCAGGCGCATCGGACGACTCATTGGCCCTAGATGTGCAGTCCCTTCGGTTAAGGCTGGAGGAGCAGTAGAAGAACCCGATGCTTGGACTTGAGCGTTAACATTTGGGTAGTAGGACTTGAACTCTTCCACCCATAACGTCGTCATACCCGCTAAGGTATCCGAACCGACCGATAATAAGCTCCCAGAAATTCCCGGAACCTTAGAATAATCAGGAAGAGAATCGACACCCTGTTCGGCATGCACAGGGTTAACTAAAGCAAACGCTAATAATGAGCTGACTGGAAAATGCATCCTGCGTATCGAACAACTCATGATACGGTCAGTCGATTTGGTAAAGTAAAATGGAAACGACTGCCGACGCCCACTTCACTTTGAATTTCGAGATGTGAATCGTGGTGGCTAAGCGCATGCTTTACAATCGCTAATCCAAGACCACTACCACCGGTATCACGAGAGCGGGCTTTATCTACACGATAGAAGCGCTCTGTGAGTCGATGTAAGTGTTGAGGCTCAATACCATCACCAGTATCTGACACATCTAAGCACGCGCCTTGGCTGGTTTGATACCAACGCACTTTGACCGTTGCACCTGCGGGTGTGTATTTAACCGCGTTATAAACCAAATTCGATATCGCACTTCTCAATTGGTCTTCATCGGCAAGAACTCGTAGGCTCTTATCGATATCAAACTCAAGCTTATGTTCGCGCTCACCGCTAAGGCTCGCCGCTTCTTTCTCAAGAACCTCAAGCATCGCCGGAACGTTGACCACTTCATCCAACTCATGCATTGGCGCCGCTTCAATTTTCGAAAGCGTGAGTAGTTGATTAACCAAACTGTTCATTCGATTGAGCTGCTCAGTCATTACGCCATGCGCCTTGGTCCACATTGGGCCAACGATCATGTCTGGATCTTCGGTCATTTCAAGGTAACCTTGAAGGACGGTCATCGGCGTACGCAATTCATGAGAAACGTTAGCGAAGAAGTTACGGCGCATGCCTTCTAACTGCTTAAGCTGGGTCACATCACGTACCACCATCAGGTGTTCCCCCTCGGTATACGGCACAATACGCAGCTCGAGCATACGCTCCACATTCAATGGAGAAGGCATCTCTAATGGCTCAGAGAAATCTTGCTTATTAAGGTACTTAATAAAATCTGGAGTACGAATCAAATTCGAGATCGGTTGACCTGAATCATCTGGCCAACGAAAGCCCAGCAAATACTGAGCTAGCTTGTTACACCAAACGATATTGCCTTCACCGCGAAATACCACAACGGCATCGGGAAGCGATTCTGCACCGTTACGGAAACGGCGGATAAGGTTGGTCAGTTCTTTACGTTTGCGACGCTGTCTCTGCTGCATACGATAAATACCGTTAAACAGAGATTCCCAGTTCCCAGAGCCTGAAGGTGGAGTTAGACGCTTCTCATCCCACAGCCATGCGGACAAACGCATTTGGTTGTGTAGATGCCAGCCGAGCTGCAATACCGTAGCAGTCAGCAGCAACCAAGGTAGGTAACCGAATATCCATCCGACTAAAACCCATGGTGCGTAAAAAAAAGCCAGCTCCCAAGCCAGCTTTTTCCAGGTTAACTTTTCAACCATTCAGGACTCCGTAAACTGGGCAGCGAAGCCACATTAAGCCTTTGTAGAAAAACGGTAGCCAGCGCCACGAACCGTTTGGATTAGCTTATCGTGACCTGCAGACTCAAGCGCTTTACGCAGGCGTCGAATATGTACATCAACCGTTCGGTCTTCAACGTAAACATTGGTACCCCAAACGTTGTTAAGCAGCTGCTCTCGGCTGTATACACGCTCTTGGTGCGTCATAAAGAAGTGCAGCATTTTGAATTCTGTTGGTCCCATATCAACTGGACCTTCACTTGCGGTCACGCGGTGTGATACTGGGTCTAATTTAAGGCCCTGTACATCAATCACATCTTCCAATGCCGTTGGTGTTACACGACGAATCACCGCTTTAAGGCGAGCAACAAGCTCTTTTGGCGAAAACGGTTTGGTAATGTAGTCGTCAGCGCCAACTTCTAAACCGCGAACCTTATCTTCTTCTTCACCACGAGCCGTTAGCATCACCACTGGGATGTTGCGAGTTAACTCTTCACGCTTCATGTGCTTGATAAAGTTTATCCCGCTACCACCAGGTAGCATCCAATCTAGTAATACTAGATCTGGGAAAGGTTCACATAGCTTGTTTACCGCTGTATCGTAATCTTCAGCCTCTACTGCTTGGTAGCCTTTTTGTTCAAGCACGAAGCACAGCATCTCACGAATAGGTGCTTCATCTTCAACGACCAGAATCCTTCTCGACATAATTGAATAGCCTTTGTATTTAATCAACGCATTGCATTATCTGAGTTAATTATGACACTTTTGTGACCTTTGAAAACAAATTTTCATATAACTGTCTCAAACATTTCACTTTATAACTTTTGATACAGAGCTAGGGACAAATCGAATTAGATCTCATATCATGAAGCACTTCTAAAAAGGTATGAGAAAAATTTATGTGGTTTAAAAATTGCCTAGTCTATCGCTTCAACCGTGATATTGATTTCAACGCAGATCAGCTAGAGAAACAACTTGAAGAATTCCGCTTTACTCCTTGTGGTAGCCAAGACAAACAGAAGTTTGGTTGGGTACACGCAATGGGTAGACATGGCGATATGATGACGCACGTATCAGAAAACCGCATTCTTATCTGTGCAAAGAAAGAAGAGAAAATGCTACCCGCTTCTGTGATCAAAGAATCATTGAACGCAAAAGTAGAAACGCTTGAGGCAGAGTCTGGTACCCCTCTGAAAAAGAAAGAGAAAGACAGCCTAAAAGAAGACATCATCATTGATCTACTTCCTCGAGCATTCAGCCGCAGCAACTTCACTTACGCGCTGATCATGCCAAAAGAAGGTTTCATTGTGGTTGATGCGAGCAGCTACAAAAAAGCAGAAGATGTATTAGCATTGCTACGTAAGACAATGGGTAGCCTGCCAGTAGTGCCAGCTATCCCAGAGCAAGCGATCGAAACGACTCTTACAGAATGGGTGAAATCAGGTGATACGCCACAAGGCATCACTATGCTTGATGAAGCAGAACTAAAATCTATTCAAGAAGACGGCGGTATTGTTCGAGTTAAGAAACAAGAACTAGAAGCTGATGAGATTAAAAACCACATCGAAGCCAATAAGATGGTGACGAAACTTCTTATCAACTGGCAAGACCGTATTGAATTCATTCTTGCAGAAGATGGCAGCATCAAACGCCTAAAATTCAGTGATGAGCTCAAAGACGAAAACGACGATATTCCTCGTGAAGATCAAGCTGCGCGTTTTGATGCGGACTTCTCTCTACTTTGTGGTGAGTTCAGTGTTTTCCTTCCAAACCTATTTGAATCATTAGGCGGGTTAACTCAACCTAACGCTTAATCAGTCAAACTATAGGCTCAGGTGCTAACGGTATCTGAGCTTATTTCTCACTAAGTTCTCACTTATATCTGCCTCTAGACCCTCTTGTTAATGTCATTGCTATCTTTAGGGCTATCAACCAAACTCATTTTAGCGTAAAATTTGCGCCCCTTTGATATCACTTGGTGGTATCAACCTGACTTGAGATCAGATTAGAGAACGAAGCAATGACTACACAAAAACCATTTGTACCTGAACTATTATCACCGGCAGGAAGCCTCAAAAACATGCGTTACGCATTCGCCTACGGCGCAGATGCAGTATACGCAGGCCAGCCACGTTACAGCCTTCGTGTTCGTAACAACGAGTTCAATCACGAAAACCTACAAATCGGTATCGATGAAGCTCATGCTCAAGGCAAAAAGTTATATGTTGTATGTAACATTCAGCCGCACAACTCTAAATTAAAAACATTCATTCGCGACCTCAAACCAGTTGTAGACATGGGCCCTGACGCGCTTATCATGTCAGATCCTGGTCTTATCATGATGGTTCGTGAAGCATTCCCTGAAATGCCAATCCATCTTTCTGTTCAAGCAAACGCAGTAAACTGGGCGACCGTTAAGTTCTGGTCAACTCAAGGCGTTGAGCGTGTGATCTTATCTCGTGAGCTATCGCTTGAAGAGATCGAAGAGATTCGCGAACACTGCCCAGAAACAGAGCTAGAGATCTTTGTTCACGGAGCTCTTTGCATGGCTTACTCAGGCCGTTGTCTGCTTTCTGGTTACATGAACAAGCGCGATCCAAACCAAGGTACTTGCACCAACGCTTGCCGCTGGGAATACAAAACAGAAGCAGCGAAAGAAGACGAAAACGGTCAGATCGTTGAAGCAAACCCTACTGGTGTTGCTATTCAAGAAGTAGAAACGCAAGACATTGAAGTTCAAGATGAGCGTCCAGACAACACACTAGGCCTTGGTAAACCAACAGACGAAGTGGTTCTGCTTTCTGAATCACACAAGCCAGAAGAGAAAATGGCAGCGTTTGAAGATGAGCATGGTACTTACATCATGAACTCAAAAGACCTTCGTGCAATCCAACACGTTGAGCGCCTAACGAAGATGGGTGTTCACTCTCTGAAGATTGAAGGTCGTACTAAGTCTTTCTACTACTGTGCACGTACTGCTCAGGTTTACCGTAAAGCTATTGACGATGCAGTGGCAGGCAAACCATTCGATGAAAGCCTAATGGGTACACTAGAGAGCCTAGCTCACCGTGGTTACACTGAAGGCTTCTTACGTCGCCATACACACGATACATACCAAAACTACGAGTACGGTTACTCTATCTCTGACACTCAACAGTTTGTTGGTGAGTTCACAGGTAAGCGCCGTGGTGACCTAGCGGAAGTAGAAGTGAAGAACAAGTTCCTAGTAGGCGACAGCTTAGAAATGATGACACCGAAAGGTAACGTTGTTTTCAAACTAGAAGTTATGGAAAACCGCAAATCTGAAGCGGTCGACGATGCGAAAGGTAACGGTCACTTTGTATTTATTCCTGTACCAGCAGATCTAGATCTAGAGTACGGCTTGCTGATGCGTAACTTGAGCGAAGGCCAAGATACACGTAACGCATCAGGCAAATAATTTTTACTTAAGCGACTTACTTGAGAAGAAAATAATGGCTCTGTTAATTACTGACAAGTGCATAAACTGCGATATGTGTGATCCTGAATGCCCAAATGGTGCAATCACTATGGGCGACAGCATCTTCGAGATCGATCCTGATTTATGTACAGAGTGTAAAGGTCACTATGAAAAGCCAACATGCCAGTCAGTGTGTCCGATTACAAAATGCATCATCACTGACCCAAACCATATTGAAACTGATGACGAGCTACTTGAGAAGTTTGTTATCATTCAAGGCTTGACCTAAAAGAAGAAAGGTTCAACTTAACCATAAGTTGAACCTTTTTTTTCATCCTGATTTTCCGATTGGATAAATATTGCAGAAGAGCTCTTTTTCAAATTGATATTCGAGTCGTTCTCGCCAGTTTATTGATTGAGCTATAGGAACAAGATAAAAGTTTTCCCTGCTGGTATCGGTCACAAATGCCATTCCATACTGCATCAATTCATAGTGAACATCATTTACGAAACTAGGGTCTAAACGTTGTCTGCCTGTTAGCTGATTGATGTCATCTCTTGAAATTGAAATACCCGAGCTTTCAGCGTTGAACCTATGTCTTAACCATTCTGAAAATTCCTTCGCACAAATCATAGTCATAGTCTTATCCTTGAATTATCTATCGACGGGTATCAGACTCTGATTTCGCATACTGCATATAAGCCGCATCTTTCACCCCAAAACACTCAATCCCTGACCAAACCTTGTCAAATTCGCCATCGCCCTTGCTGATACCGTTATTGCTTTTATTAATATCAAACGATGTTCTTAATCTCGTGTTTATAAACTCTAGACAAAAGTGTGATATTTCTCCAGTTTTAGAGTCGAAAAAACCAGTGGCAGTACCACTGTAAAAAGCCTCGATGAACAGGATTACTTATTCGATATCAAGGCCAAACACTGACTTGGCATCACTTTAACTTTTTTCTTTTTCTTAGTTTTCGCTACTTTTTTAGGAGGTGGAACTGGAACAGTCTTTGGAGCCCAACTTGCAAGTTCATCTCCACAACCGTCACCTTTAGGAGGGCTCGCTTGAGCTATGCAGTTTGAACTGCCTTCAGGACACTTTAAACGAACGTGGAAGTGGGAGTGGTGTCCCCACCAAGGTCTTATTTTGCCTAACCAAGCTCTATCATTAGCGTCAGAGTTTTCTTGTTCACAAAGGGTTTGCTTGATCACTGGATGAACAAAAATACGCACCACTTTTTCATCTTTCGCCGCATAACGAATAACTTGAAAATGATCATCGGTCCAATTCGATTCACGCAATTTGTAGTTGGTAAGATCCACAACGCTCACAGGTTTAGGCACAGCTAATTCGTTCTCTGACAACCTCTTACTGGTTAACCTTAGCCATATATCAATATCTAACCCTGTTTGATGACTTGAATGACCTGAAGAAAAGCGCCCTCCTCTGGGAAGAGAAATATCACCGATCAATAAATTAGTATTGAGCTTCTCGCTGGTCGTGACTCCTAACCTCTCAATAAACTTTATAGCTTCTGTATGGCCATAGTAGCGCTCTCTTTGAGGGCGAATGATCTGATACCCCAAACCATTAATAGGCAAAGCCTGCGCGCCGTCTAGACAGCCATTGGCATAGCTTCCAATTGATGAGGGTGAATTTTTAGTAGGGTGACTCTCTTTTTCCCACGAAGTTGCTGATAGAGAAAATGAACAAAAGAATACAACCAGTGCAAAAAAGAACCTCATAATAATCCCAAATTACTGACGCTTACTCATTATATTAGTCGCCATTTAGGATTAGGTGCATATCGTACTTAAGTTTTTGGTGGTAGCTAGTGAATTATACCAATTAAAGTAAAAA
>NZ_JBFRTQ010000170.1:0-1037 GCF_041474195.1 Vibrio sp. 10N.222.52.C3
GTATTCGTAAGCATGTAAAAAAGTCGATTTCCCAACATTATTTTGACCAAAAATAAAAATTATATCCGAATCATTGAAATCTAAGATATTGTTTTTACCATTGATATTTCTAAAGCTCATTACTTTTAGTGATTTTATTTTCATTACTAACCAACACTTTATATTATGTAGAACTCAACAAACGCATAACATTCTTAATAACAGGGCGTCTCGTTTTTCTGACAGCCCGACTTTCGACTAATTTATCATAAGCTACTAAAAATTAAAGGGAAATACATCGAGTTGTGTGCTCTATCCTTACATAGAAAACACGCCGGCGTATTATCCAAGGCACAAAACCATAAACCCAATAATAAACAATGACTTACAAAGAAATCGACAGGCAATACCAAACACTCAATAGAACATGCCACTTTCCATACACAAACGGCATTCAAACTGAATAAACTGTGTAGATACACAGAAAAGAAAGTAAAGATGGCAAGTAAATCAGGCATGAACCTAATATTAGGTTTTGTAGGGAAAACACACGGCTCTAAAATGTGTTGAATAATTGGTCTAACGAATTTTGGGGCAAAGATAAGTTAGAGCTCCTAGTGATCTCTGACATAAAAAACAAGCGAATCCCCCCAAAAAAAGCATCAAAGTAATTCCAATCACCGTGTAAATATCGGTTTTGCCCATATACCAGCCAAGACAACGCGACGTCCAACAACATGATTACCGCCATACTCGACGCACAAAAAAGCGCGAGAGACGGATGTCATTCTCGCGCTTTTTTAGAACCGTATAACTTGAAGTTTACGGTTAGATCTTAGCAGTAAACGTACGGCTAATTACATCTTGTTGCTGCTCACGTGTTAGCGAGTTGAATCGTACTGCGTAACCCGAGACTCGGATGGTTAACTGTGGGTATTTTTCTGGATGTTCGACGGCATCCAACAACATGTCACGGTTAAGCACGTTCACGTTAAGATGTTGCCCACCCTCAACACGAATCGATCCTGCACTTTCTTCATGGTGGAAGTAACCATCCA
>NZ_JBFRTQ010000171.1:0-6397 GCF_041474195.1 Vibrio sp. 10N.222.52.C3
CATTACTTGGCATCTCAACGGTTGGATTTTTCGCGGCCTTAGCCTTAATGACTGAAAACGGAGGCATAGAGCCTTTTTTCCCCAACATAGGATCAATAAGGATAAATGTTTCGCCAGATTCAATGAGAAAAGTTGCGCTACGTAGGTGGTGGATCTTCATAATGCCTCTCTAAACTCACTAACAAGTCATGTTCTCTATACGATTTAGTATGCTACTTTCCGACTTCTTATGATACTGTCTTGAAAGTCAACGTTCGCGCAAATCGAGACACTCATGAACAAATCAAGCGAGTTAATTAAAATTACTATGATAGCCTTTGAAGGCATCAGTGCTTTTCATCTCTCTGTGCCCTGTCTGGTGTTTCGAGATATCTTTTTCGGTCAGCCGGTTCGGTTTAACTTGAGGATCTGTAGCGAAAACAGCTTGTGGTTTGAAACAAGCTCTGGATTTGGTGTGGTGGTCGATAGCGATCTAAGTGCTACCCAAGAAGCCGATATTATAATTATTCCAAGCTGGCCAAATGACCTGCCAGAGCCAAGTGAGCGACTTCTAGAGGCGTTAATAGATCATCATGATAAAGGGAAGTTGCTGGTAGGGCTCTGCCTTGGTTCTTATGTTCTCGCGTGTGCTGGCGTTCTCGATGGCAAACGAGCCACAAGCCACTGGGCATTTACCGAACAATTTCAGCAGCAATTTCCTAAGGTGAATTTTGACCCAAACCCTCTATTTGTTGAACATGAGACTATCATCACCTCTGCTGGAGTAGCAGCTTCACTCGATTGCTGTCTGCACATAGTGCGCCGTTTGTGTGGTAGTGAGCTTGCGAATGATCTCGCTCGTAAGATGGTGACTGCACCATCTCGTAATGGTGGGCAGCAACAATACATACCAGCACCAGTCAACATAAAACCCCTCACAGAGACAAGTATTAACCTTGTGATTGAGCAGGTTGAGCAGAGTCTCAATCAGTCTCATTCACTAGATGAACTCGCTGAGCGCTGTGCGATAAGTAAACGTACCTTTACACGCCAGTTTAAATCCACCTATGGTTGTACATTTGGTGAATGGCTGCAAAATCGACGTTTGGTGTTTAGCCAACGTCTATTAGAAACCACGAAACTATCGATACCTCAAATTGCAGAGCAAGCGGGTTTTGGCTCTGACAGTGTATTTAGAAAGCACTTTAAATCTGCTTTTCATGTATCGCCGGTTCAGTGGCGCACGACTTTCAAGCAATAGAACTCATTTCATTGAGGGCATTTTTGCGTTACATGCTACCGCCAGCATACCTTTGGGCAGAAATGAGTTTCGGAAAAGTAAACATTAGCAAATCATGAATAACTACAGGTATGGCAAAGAGGAAAAAGTTTCAACGGTGTCTCCAATTGCTTTATTGAAATACTAGTACCTGATCCCGTACTGGAATCAGGTGATTGTTATGAGAGACAAAAGACAAGACATGACCCTATTGTTTCTAATGCTGAGTCACAAGCAGTTTTTTTCCATGCTCGATTAATCATTATCAGCATTACTGATAACTTAAGCGCGTTGCAGCAAATCGGTTAAGTAAAGTGTGCATGATGTAACACAGTAATAAAGTCGCTACGATGGCAACCAAAATACTGCTAATACGGTAAAGTGCACTATATATCAGATCGCTACCTGGGGTGAGGTATTGGCCAAATAAAATCCCCAGCGTGGTCATCGCTCCAAAGCCAACCCCAGCGCCGACGTTTTCTTTAACATGAACTTGGCTAAATAGCATTAATCCGAACCATAAAACCGGCACTACTAAGATAAGCAGCCCCGACCAATCATAGAGAAACAACTGGGCTAACACACCGAATGTCACTCCAAGAAAGGTACCTATCGCACGTTTAAGGGCATAATTTAATACCCCAGTAAAATGCATCGGATAAAGTAATAAAATTGTGGCAGCTTGCGCCGACATAGAGTCTTGCAGATTAAATATCTGGAACACGACAAAAGATGCTGTGGCGATAGTTGCCCCCAGTAATACTTCATGTCGCATTCGATTTACTGATTTTGCTGGTGGTTTTTGCAATTTTCTGGGTTCAACATCAGGGATTAACGAGACCATGATATAGGCGATAATGATTGCCAGTATTGTGGCGCCGAGATTAGCGCCGATGAGACCGTTTAGATCAGTATCAGGGTAACTGGCAAAATTAAGCATGATGCTCAGATTAAGTAAACTATTGGCACCATAAAGAAAAAAACTGCCGCGGGTCATGGCGGTAAAAAAGCCAACAAACACCCCAAAAATAATCAGGGTCATTAAGACTGGATGGCCACCAAATAAACCACCGATAACGCCTACCACTAATCCAGCTGTGACAGAAGACGCCAACACCTGCCGCGCGACATGGGCGGTGAACACAGGTGCTAGCCCTAGCAATACCATAGGGGTAACAGTATAAAACACCCCGTTACTAAAGCCGAACAGTTTGCACACAGTAAAGCCAATCGTGCCAGCAGTGGCAATACGTAGACATTGACGTAAATCATTGGCTGTCATGGGATTAAATCTTAGTAACATGATTGTTGCCTTGTGTCGCTGTAATATATTTAAAATAGCGCATCTATCAAATGTATGATGTTAGTAGATATAGTGCAGCATACTGATGGCTTTAATCTGCCCATGAGCTAATAAGTTCAGCAAACTATTTTCTGGCATTATCTGCACCGTCGCCCGTGCCCCCGTTGGCAATGTTCTCATGACTTCGTCATTATCTAATTGTAAATGCAATCTCATTCTTTGGGCGTCACGGACCCAGCGATCAGATTGTTGCGGAGTCGCTAAACTGCCATTGGCATCGAACTGTCCGGCGCTAACCCCAGCATCAATACTGCTGACGTGGGCGCGATATAAACGGCCTGGTTCACCGTCAAACGCAACAAGGGCTTTAGATGAAATTGAGACATCTCGTAATGCCTTTTCTCTAAAATCAGCAATAATATCCACATCATCAGAAACAAGAGCCAGCAGTGGCTGGCCAATGGCCGCAAAGCCGCCGACCATGATTTGCAAGTTAGTAACTGTGCCGTCTTGATCCGCATGAACTTGGGTATAAGACAGGTTTAATTTGGCTTGGGCTAAGCGATTTTCGGCCTGACGTACTTTTAAGTTATTGTTACCGTAAACACCGCGGCTCACTTCTAATTGCTTTAAACGGGCTTGGGTTGCCAGCAAATTTGCTTCAGCCGCAGCGGCATCGCTGTCAGCTTGATCGCGTTGCTGTTGGGATACGCCATTAGTTTTGTACAGTGCATCAAGACGCTTTGCTTCGCTGCGTTTTTGTTGTGATGTGGTTTGGCTGGCATTGACATCAGCTTGCGCCGCTAACAAAGAGGCATCTAGCTCAGCGTTATCTTGCTGGACTTGCTCTAAAGCCAACTGCGCTTCATCTACCGCTAACTTATACGGTCTAGGATCTACTTCAAACAGTAATTCACCCTTGCTAACAACTTGGTTATTAGTGACAGCAATAGTTTTAATGCGGCCATTAACTTGTGGGGTAACCTTAGTCACAACCCGAGTTGCCATAGCCTGCGGCGTTAATGGCATAGTCGCATCAGCAAACATAAAGTAACCAAATACCAGCATAAAGCCTGCTAAGGCAATTTTTGTTAGCCGCGAAAATTGTTGATCTGGTGTCATATTTGTATTCACTTACTTGTCTGTCATTTTAGCTAATTTGGTTAACGCATTATTACCAATCAGATTAATTACTCTTTCAAACTCAGTAAGTTCTTCAGCGTTTATGCCTAAGAGCAATTGGCTACGGATATTGATAATTGTTACTTCAACTTTCGTTATTAAATCGAGTCCAGCAGGAGTCAAATTGACAAGTCTGGCGCGTTTATCATGGGGGCAACAGTGGCGTTCAATGAGCCCTTGCTGTTCTAATTGGGCTAAGGTGCGCATTAAAGAGGCCAGTTCAATTTCTAAGGCATTGGCTAATACTTTTTGACTGAGGTTGTCGCCTAATCGCCACAGTTTCCATAAGGCTGTCCAGCGTGGGTAAGTTAACTCTAAAGGGGCAAGTTCAATGTCAACAGCGGTGCGCCATAAGCGATGCAGACGCCCCAATTGTTCTGCCAGTGATAGCTCTTTCATATGGTCGAATTCTTTTTGCATCATGGTTCCCATTTACTTAGCGTGCTAACTATTATACTTGGTTAGCACGCTAAGTAAATTGTTTTATACTATCAAAATCGCCTCATAAGCCTAAATCCCCTTAAAGTAATGAAAAAAAAGAATAAAAATGGAAGTGAAATAGGACATCCGATCTTTTACCAATAAATTTTAACCCAGCCAACCCAATCGCTGAGCCAGAAACACAGTAGATGACAAAAAATATTAGCTAACGCGCCCATTCAGTCACAAAATAAACGGAAGCGGAATTTTAAAGAAAAATATGTAGGATTTTTGAGATTTACAGGTGGCGTTGTTGAACAATTCCTCCCTAAGAGCGTAGTAACCCCAAGGGCTGCGAGCAATTAAGCCACTTCATTTCTTACGGGCATACCTAACAACGGGGGGGGGCAGGTCTTGCCTTTTGCCACTATACGGCTGACTCGTGAATAATGTAAGTCGAAGTGATTCCCTATTTGCTTTTGCGTATAGCCACCGCTATTAAATGCAGCAATAATGGCATCATTTCTACTAGGCGCTGAGTCTTGGTACTCCTTTAGCGAAAGAGGTTTAGCACGTCGCTGTTTTGCCGGAACCTCTTTGATATCTCCCTCTGCTAAATTCAAATTAGGAAGATGACTGTTCACAAACTCATCACTGCCTAGGTACACCTGCTGCTTTAATCCTGTCCATAGTGGCTTACCAACCCCCTCGAAAACGAATTGCTTGTATTTCTCAACAGCCTTATTTCTCTGGCGGCCAAATTGAAACAAGGTTTGATCAACCGCTAGCCAGTCTGGTGACTCTTTTAAACCAGTAACAAAAGGCCAACTGCTCCACTCATATTCGTTCGGTGTATCCACTATATTTGCACGAACGGGGTTAAGTAAAATGTAACGTCCCACTTCCAATAGATAAGCGCCTTTGTCGACTAAAATGGCTTTAAAGCGACCTTGGTATAGATGACCGACTCGGTTATGTTTTCTATTGAACTTTTGGGTATACACACCATTAAGCTGACGCATTCCCTTACTTAAGTTCCCATCAGGAGTTTCGACGAGTAGATGGTAATGATTGGTCATTAAACAGTAGCTATGCACGACCCAATTGAATCGCTCACTGGTGCCTGACAACACTTCGATAAACAATTCAAAATCTTGCTCTTCCAGATAAATCGGCTGTCGAGCATTACCGCGCGACGTTACATGATAGAGCGCACCCGCATACTCTATTCTCAGTGGTCTACTCATTGTCTTCCCTATACAAAAATGGCCTAGTTAAAAACTAGACCATTTCATCAAAAAGGCAAAAGACAGGACTTGACCCTACGTACGATTTCATCAAAAAGGCAAAAGACAAGACTTGACCCTACGTACGCAAACGCTGACATGCGCCAAGTAAAGAGACAAAGAAACCGGATTGATAAGTCTTTGGCTCAAGCTGAAGCTCTAGGATTAATGGTCACTGATATTAAAGGAAGATTAGGATGGTGAGTTCACGGGTAAAAATTCAATCCGAGAAGCTTTTGGACAGAAATCATTTAGACTATTTACTTAAATCGGGAGTCACCGGATTAGTTCAGGTATCTAAAACTCCAAGGTCTCACCATCAGCAGGAATAAGGACTTTATCTGACAAACCGTTTTTATCAATTGCTTCTTTAAGAATTGGTCGAGTCACTGCACAGTGATTGAGTGCCTCCATATGGTTCGCAACCACCTTATTAGGGGAAAGGCGAATAAACTCCATGACCTCATCAATAGACATCAATAACGGTTGACCAACATCCATACGAGCACGGCCTGCTGCCACCACTGTGATGTCGGGTTTTAACTCATTCAAAGCTCGTCTTACATCATCGGTTAGAACCGTATCTCCGCTAATATAGATAGAGGGTTCATTGGGAAGCTCTAAGAAAAATCCGACGCCATTTGCCATTAGCTTATGAATCCAACCATGACCGTGTAAAGCAGGAACCGCAGTTAGTTTTCCGCCTAAAAAGTCGATAGTTTGCCAGTCTTCAATTCCCCAATTTACCGTTAAGTCGTATTTTTCTAGGTAAGCCTTATCTTTGGCTGGTGTCGCAACTGGGATATTACGACTTGTTAAAAACGTCTCACCTGCCGGATCTAGGTGATCTCCATGTTGTAATGCCTTGATACCAAGTGTTTGACTGTGAGTAATTAAGGTATGAGTAACCTTGTTTAGTAGCTCATCGGCATTACTTGGCATCTCAAC
>NZ_JBFRTQ010000172.1:0-4425 GCF_041474195.1 Vibrio sp. 10N.222.52.C3
CTATTGGGGGTCAGTTCATCAACAGCGGCTTTTGTTTGGTCTGCGACATCACTATTGTGCTAACTCTTTGACCTTGTCCATTCCCCGTAGCCCTGAATCTCAAGTCCATTTAGAACAAACAACCAACGCTAAGGTCGAATGTTATTGAAACTGACCTTCTGCGTTCCGTCATCTTTATTCAATAGCTCCACCACATCGCCTTGATAGTAATACGGTTCCATTGGCATCTCGCTGTTGGTCGGCCTTGCGTAATGCAATACTGCTGGCTTCGCGTCAACTTGCTGTGCGTATAGATAGCCAATCAGCGCATGTTCAAACTGGTGATAACCGTTGCCCCAATGGAAAGCTTTGGTGCGTTTTGGGTCAAGCCCGACACCGCCGTATTTATGGTCGACCCATACATCATGAAAAGTGGGTAGGGTGTATTGCAGGACGTCTTTCATTGAATCATCGACAAGTGAAACCGTCATTGCTGCTTGATCAAGCTCCGCCCATTCCCATGATGAAGCCCAATTTGTGTTTGGTCTGCTTTGCCAGCCAGTTATCTCTTGTCCTTTCCACGCTTTCTGAAGTTCTTCGCCATAATATTGGGATACACTCACGAAATTTTTCTGATATTGCGCATGAACGAGAGTGTGTTTCATCCCTTTGATGCCAAACTCTTTCCATTCAGAGTTATTCAATGTTTGGCCTGTAAGATAAGTCATCCAATACGCTTTGATGGTGTGCCCAAAATCGTTGTGATTAGCATTCGGCATCTTGGCGGCTTTGCTGTGAATGGCCCCGTAGAAGCGTTGTTCATCTTCAGAGTGGTAGTGCTCGACCATGGTTTGTGTCAGCCAACTTAGATCATCAAGCCATCTTGTCTTGGTGGGCTCTTTTAGCAGGGGAGCGACTAACAGCATATAACCGTTAATCTGATCAAGTTGCGCGACCAGTTCACGCTGTGTGGCTTTGCCATCTTCACCATCCGCAAGTACCCAAGCAAGACCGCTGTTGTCGCTAAGTCGATATTTATCAAAGATAAAAGCTTGTTGTGCGATGAGTGCTTGTTCGACCTTTTTGTCTTGAGTCAGGTAGTAGTACATGGCAAGGCCAACTAATGCATACGCTTGATCTTGAGAAGTACGCTGCTGCCAATTCTGGCCTACTTTTCCCTCTTTTGTGTAGCCGATAAAGCCGCCGTTTTGCTTATCTTCTAGCTGATCAATGAGGTAGTAGGCTCCTTGCTTGGCAAGCGCTAAAGCCTGCTTATCGCCACTAAGGTGGTAGAGCACGCCATAGGCATAAGTTTGACGTGACTTCATCCGCGTAAACTCTTTGCCAAAGTGTGGCGTGATCCAGCCTTTGTTTAGTTCATGGCACACATCAGAAACATCGAGCAAGGTACCGTCATCACAGCGGAAAGTAGGGAAGTTTCCTACCGGTTCTCCTTGAGCGCTAGGCATTAACCAATAAGGTGCAAGCCCTTCAGTCGCATGGTTGAGCCACTCTTCTCCAGAAGGAAGATGGGCGTTGGCAGATACGGCGAAGCTAGTAATACTGAGTAATGCGATCGTTGCTCGTAACATGATGTTTATCTTAACTATTTGAATTTATTTGAATATAAACAATCACATCTGCACATTGTGATTAGGCGATCACAATCGACCAAATTAATAAGGTTTAGATAAAAGCTCACAGACTAGTGAGCTTTGGAAGGGTGTCTTGTATTTTATACTGGCTTGCCCGCCTCATCTTCTTCAACCACATCGGTTTCTAAGCTTGCCTCTGCCAGCCATTTTTGTATCGATGGACTGTTAAGCACACGTTGTTGATACTGCGATGCCTTTTCGGAAAGTTGTATTCCATAGGTTTCTACGCGCAATGCGACGGGTGCAAACATCGCATCGGCAATCGACCATTCACCAAATAACCATCCCTCTGGGTATTGTTCCATTTGTGCAGACCATATTGCATCAATACGAGCGATGTCTTTCAGTGCGTCTTCACTCAGTGTGAGCTTTCGTTGTGCGCGGCAGTTCATCGGCATTTCATTTCTGACGGCAAAGAACCCAGAGTGCATCTCGGCGGAAATTGCTCGGGCATGGGCGCGTTCTTTCACTGAGCTAGGCCACGCTGCACCGTCCAAATAGGCATCGTTAACGTATTCGAGAATCGCCAATGAATCCCACACCGCAACATTACCATCAACTAGGGTTGGAACCTTGGCCGTTGGCGTCACTTTCGCCAGAGTGTCGTAAAAATCAGAGGTGAACAGCTTGAGCTTGATGACTTCTGCATTCAGGTTGTAGTTGTCGAATATTAGCCATGCGCGCAGTGACCAAGTTGAGTAGTTCTGGTTTCCAATATAAAGCTGCATCGTTGCTTCCTTGCGTTTGGTGGGCATGCATTTGAGATTAGGGGATTGTATTGCGGCGCACTAACGGATAATTTTGATGCAATACATTAACAAAAACGATGGGTGGTGATTTCAATATGGATATTGATGCTTTGCGAGGCTTTCTCGCGTTTGTAGAAACCAGTAGTTTCACTCGTGCAGCGAAACAGATAAATCGCACCCAATCGGCATTCAGTGCTCAGATGCGTAAGTTGGAAGAAGAACTCAACGTCACTCTTTTCCAGAAAGAAGGACGTAATTTAATACTGACTGAAGCTGGCTTAGCGCTGCGATCTCATGCCGAACAGTTGGTCGCCCTTCACAATACCGCACTTAAGCAAGTAAAGCGTTACGAAGACAAACAACCTCTGCGACTCGGCTGCCCTGAAGACTACAATGACACCATTCTGCCGAAAGTGATTCGCCTGTTGCAGAAAGCAGAACCCACCTGTTCAATCCAAATATTCAGCCTGCCCAGCATTACGCTGAGAGAGTGGTTGGATGACGGCAGGCTTGATGCGGCGATTGTCACCCGAGCGCCCGATAGTGAAGAGGGTTACTGGCTTACACATGATGTGGGTGTTTGGATAAGCAGCCCTGACTATGCATTCGATGAGTCTAAACCAGTCCCACTAGCCTTGTTTCAGACCGATTGTAAGTACCACGCAGCGGCAGTGAATGGCTTAACCAAGCAGGGCACGCCTTATCAGTTATTGGCGTGTAGCAATACCGCTTCAGCGCAGCGTGCAATCGTGAAAGCAGGATTAGCGATTGGTGCGATGGGTAAGCTAAGCGTGACTTCAGATTTGAAAATTCTTGATGATATGCCGCCGTTGCCTTCGGTCGATATTGTGCTGATCCTAGCGAGTAAGCATCACCCGGTATTGGATAAAGAAGTGCTCAATCAACTTGTGGAGCTGGGTTCTGAGTAGCTTAGGTTCATCTTCCTATTGGAGGATTCCCAAGCTTTTCAATTTTCGATAAATGGTATTGCGGCTGATACCGAGTATTCTCGAAGTCTTACTTATGTTGCCTTGGTTGGCTTGATAGGTTTGCAGCAAGGTTTCTTCAACGGTACTTCTTAAATCGTTATTAGCTGTACCTTTGGTGGTATTAGGAGGCGTGAGTTGATGCTGATTATCGTGTGCTAATGACGTGAGATGTTGAGCAAGGTGGCTGGGCACATGCTCGAGTGTGAGTTGGGGTTCATCACTTGCTAATAGAGCAGCAACCTTAAGTAAGTTGTCTAATTCGCGGATATTACCCGGCCAAGAATAGGCGCACAGTAAGCTCATCAAGTGCGGGCAGATTGTCTGTTCGTCTTCGGCGTATTTACGATGAATGTGCTCGATTAAAGCGTGCTTGTCTTGTCGGTGTTGTAGGCTTGGCAAGGTGAAGGCTAAGCCATTGAGTCTGTAATACAGGTCTTGCCTAAACTCACCTGTTGCGACTAACTGCTCGAGGTTTTTGTGAGTTGCAGCGATGATCTGACAATCGACTTGATAGCTTTGATTAGAACCAACTGGCACCACGGATTTGTCTTGCAGAACATGCAGTAGTCGGCACTGAGCTTCTAAAGGCATGTCGGCGATCTCATCTAGAAATAGAATCCCTTTATCTGCTTGACGGATCTTACCTTGAAAACCCTTGTGGCTTGCGCCAGTAAACGCGCCCGGCGCGTAGCCAAACAGTTCAGATTCGATAAGATCTTTCGGTAGTGCTCCACAATTTACCGCCACCAACGGCGAGGATTTTCGTTGGCTTTGCTTGTGCAGCGCCTTAACAAACTCGCCCTTACCAACACCTGTTTCTCCTAAGATCAACAAACTGATCCCTTTATCGATTACCTTGTTGGCTTGCTGCCAAGCGTGTTCAATTTGTTGCTCGCCATGGTGCAAATCACACGATGCTGAAATGGAGAGCGTGCGCTTGGTGGTTGGTTGTTTGAGGTGTTGTTTCTCAAATACAAAGGGCGTGTCTAATGAGGTTCGGTTGAACAGGGTATCTATGCATTCGCCGACGATCGAGGTTTGATCCAATAGTTG
>NZ_JBFRTQ010000172.1:5166-7702 GCF_041474195.1 Vibrio sp. 10N.222.52.C3
GAGGCAACCTGATTGTGCGCGACTACCTCGCCTGCTTCGTTCGCTATCACAATCCCTTGCCAACCACTGTGTAATAAAGATTTCTCACACGCGAGATCGATTCGAGTGGTGCCTTGTGGGATGTGGCTCAGTAGCTGGTTCTCAACAAGCTGAACCATATTTTGAACCAGTAATTGGACGGAACTGTCGTGTTGTTGTTGCTCACTGGTGATGTCCAATACGCCAACCATTTGACCTTGGTGATCGAACACTGGGCTTGCTGAACAGCTGATAAATCGATGCTGGTGGATGAAGTGTTGTTCGCCAATGATGGATACGGGTTTCGCTTCAACAATCGCGGTGCCAATCGCGTTGGTGCCTTTAAGTTGTTCCTGCCAACACGCTCCTGAGCTGAGTGCAATTGATGTCAGTTTCTCCTTAAACCTTTCTTGTCCCCAACTTGCCAGAATTACCCCTTCAATATCGGTCAGAATCAAACGACTGTCGGTACGAGCAAACATCTGATTGAACAAAGGCAGCGCATTACGTTCGACGATGTGGATCAAGTCAGCCGATTGATGTCGTCGCTGCTTAAGAATTGATTGAGGCAGGCGAATGTCTTCGGGAAGTCGTCTCTGTTTTAGACCCGCTTCTGTGCTGCGGTGCCAAGAAGACGAAAGCCAATCTGAGGTGTTTGCTTGTTGAAGGTGCATGACTGTTCCATGTCGTAACAGTGAGGGTGTACCAATTTGGAACAGTTGAACACTGGTGTGGTTTCCAGACGTCCGTTCAATGCCAACTCACTTTGGGTTGTAAACGTTTGGTAATCATAGTTTTACAATTTATTAACAACAAGTTTTGAAGTTCTGGCGTGTGATTTGCGTTGTTACTGTTGTGAAGAAAACACGAAGTATCAGTGTTTTAAACAGAAAGCATAAACATGGGCGTCTTGTCATGAGTTCTTTTCTCAAGAGGAGCCGCCATAAAAATAAGACAGCTCTAGCTCAATAACGAATAACAAATCAAAGAAGGATCTAACTATGATTTACGCACAGCCGGGTAGTGATAACGCAGTGGTGAACTTTAAAGCACAATACGATAACTTTATCGGTGGCGAGTGGGTGAAGCCTGTCAGCGGCGAGTATTTTGATAACACTTCCCCAGTGAATGGTCAGGTGTATTGCCAAGTGGCACGCTCAACCGAGGCGGATATCAGCTTGGCACTCGATGCCGCGCATGCAGCTCGTGCAAGTTGGGCTGCGACTAGTGTGACCGAACGTTCGAACATCCTGCTTAAAATTGCCGACCGCATTGAAGCGAACCTTGAAGAAATCGCGGTCGCTGAAACATGGGAAAACGGCAAACCAGTTCGTGAAACTCTGGCGGCAGACATCCCTTTGGTTGTCGATCACTTCCGTTACTTTGCGGGCTGTATTCGAGCGCAAGAAGGCAGCGCAGCAGAGCTCGATTCAAACACCGCGAGTTACCACTTCCCTGAGCCAATTGGTGTAGTAGGGCAGATCATTCCTTGGAACTTTCCGATTTTAATGGCGGCTTGGAAATTGGCGCCAGCACTGGCTGCGGGTTGCTGTGTTGTGATGAAGCCAGCGGAGCAAACACCGACATCGATCTTAGTGATGATGGAGAAGATCGCTGATCTTCTACCTGCAGGCGTAGTCAACATCGTCAATGGTTTTGGTAACGAAGCGGGTCAAGCGTTAGCAACCAGCGATCGTTTAGCGAAATTGGCCTTTACCGGTTCGACAGAAGTCGGTCACCACATCTTGAAATGTGCGGCTGAAAGCTTGATTCCATCAACGGTTGAGCTTGGCGGTAAGTCTCCAAATATCTATTTCCCAGACATCTTTAACCATGAAGACAAATACCTTGATAAGTGTGTCGAAGGCATGTTGCTGGCGTTCTTCAACCAAGGTGAAGTGTGTACCTGTCCATCACGTGTGCTGATCCATGAATCGGTGTACGACAAGTTCATCGCCAAGGTGGTCGAGCGTGCTCAAACTATTAAACAAGGTAACCCGCTAGATACTGATACTCAGGTTGGCGCACAAGCTTCAAAAGAGCAGTTTGATAAGATACTGAGCTACCTTGAAATCGGTCGTCAAGAGGGTGCGAAAGTGCTGACAGGTGGCGAAGTTGCGCAGCAATCTGATGATCTCGGTAATGGTTATTACATCCAGCCAACAATGTTGGAAGGGCACAACAAGATGCGAGTATTCCAAGAGGAGATCTTCGGTCCTGTTATCGCGGTGACGACGTTTAAAGACGAAGCTGAAGCGCTAGAGATTGCCAACGATACCGAATATGGCTTGGGTGCAGGTGTATGGACGCGTGATGCAAACCTAGCGTATCGCATGGGTCGCAACATTGAAGCTGGACGTATTTGGGTGAACTGCTACCACGCTTATCCAGCACATGCCGCGTTTGGTGGTTATAAGAAATCCGGCATCGGCCGTGAGACACATAAGATGATGCTCGATCACTACCAAAACACTAAGAACCTATTAATTAGCTACGATACTAATCCGTTAGGCTTTTT
>NZ_JBFRTQ010000172.1:8416-15433 GCF_041474195.1 Vibrio sp. 10N.222.52.C3
TAATCCGTTAGGCTTTTTCTAAAATAGATAGGTTCTAGAACAGTCTAATTAGGAAGTCACTAGCAACGAGATGGCTTAAACAATATAAGTAAAATGAAAAGCAAAACGCCAAGTTCTTATGAGCTTGGCGTTTTTATGTTTGAATCGCTTTAGTTTTTCGAAAAGAAGATCTCTGGCTTATGGTTCGGGCCATAGTTGCCTTCTAGTTGGGTAAGTTCTAATCCTTGTTTGCCTATCAAAGAGCCGACCAATTGGCGGTTAAACGGGTAGCTGTCGGGGTTGTTAATATATTCTTCAACATCTATCCATTTAGCTTCTGCAATTTCATCAGTGTCTTGAATCGCAATTTCTTGAGTTTGAGCGATAAGGTGACAAATAAAGTAGAGGTTTGATTTACCGAATTGATACGGGTGTCTTGTCGCCATGCCAACCACAGAAACGAACGTTGCCTCGATACCGGTTTCTTCCAAGGTTTCACGAACCACCGATTCTTCAATGCCTTCACCCAACTCAATATGACCGCCCGGTAATTTGTAACCCGTCATGCCGTGCTCTTTGATCATCAGAACTTGATTGTGTTCGTTAGTGATTAACGCACCAGCACCCAAGGTGTGGGTCGGAATGAAAGGCACAAACTCTACAATCTCGGATTTGTGGATCAGCGTAATCTCGTCTTCTAAGCAGTTGTGAAACACAAAGCCAAGCTCAGTCGCCACCGGAATAAGGTGCGAGAGTGAAATAGGTAAGCTAATCCAAATAATGCCTTTGCTATTCTGCTTTGAAAATTCGGTGATCTCGCTGAGTTCGGCATTGAATGAGTCAACATCGTGAGGGGCTGTTGCTGGGTCAATGATGATGCCGTTAAATTTGTCGAGCGTAAATTCCACGGGTGATCCTTTATTATTTTGATTTATTGGGCGTCGAGCATGGTCTGAGCTTATCGTATCTAAAGAGCTTATAACACCTTGAGAGCAAGGGCAGCAGTGAATCAAAAGTAGGCAATGCAGTTTATGTCGAACGGGTCGGGATAAGAGGAGGGTGTTGCTAGAAACAAAAACTGCGCTTGGAAGCCAAAGCGCAGTTTTAAAATGAGGTTTATTGCAGTTCGATTTTAACGAATATAGTTCGCGTTAATACTCACGTACCAGTGTTGAAGCTTGCCATCAGATTTCTTGATCCACAAATCGTTGGTGTAGCTATCAATCTTGCCGTTAACCGTAAGGTTGAATGTGTTCTCGTCGAATTCGCCAAGCTTCACGAACTGGTCCGTGGTAATCAGGAATGGGTCCATGTCGTCTACACCAACCACATCTGAAATCACATAGTAGTGGTAAGTCAGCGGCTTGCTCGCATCATTCGGGTTGCTGCGATACGCAACAAGCTTGAATGGTTCCGTTAATGGAACGTCGAGCGTTTGCTTGTCCATGGTCGCTGGAATTGGAATAAACAGCCAAGCGGTAAACAGACCGCTCAATAAAACCATCAGGAAGAAAAGAGTCTTAATTGCTTTCATAGCAACCTTCAAAATATGGGGGATGTTAATGGGGCTATGGTAACTAGGGAGAGTAAAGATGCAAGCTCTGTTATTACCCTATCTTATCTCAGCTTAATCTAGCGCAAAGAAAGCGGTTCGGTTAACTCGAAATGTAAACACGAGTGCTTAACTCTTGATTATGGCTTAAGAGAATTCGTTATTTGAACCAATCTTGGTTTTTAACCAGTCTCTCGAAACAAGGCGAAGAACTGTCGCGAAATGACCTATATAGATAAAATTCAGTACGATAAGAATAGCGCATGAATATTTTTTGAGCGTTTTCTTATGCATTTAAATCCACGGTTAAGTGGCGAATACCATTCTTATGTCGATCACTCATTTCGTATCGATTGTTCACTTGGCTCCAATCCATTTGGCGCACCAGAAATTCCTGAACATGTGATCAAAGATATTATCTACGGTATTGATAAGTACTATTGCCACAGGGAGCTTTCGGAGCTGACTTATCTGACTCGCCAGTTTATTGGGATTGAAGATTGTCGTATTACGTACACCACGGGCTCTCTTGGGGCGCTAGAACTTATCTTCAATAAACTTATCGATCACAACAATCGCACTATGATAGGCATTGGCCCTCAGTTTGTTGAAGCAGTATCAGAGTTCACTTTGGTGGGCGGGAAGTACCAGTCCATCAACATGTTTGATTATCAAAACGAGTCGGATCTGTTCGGTGTGTTGGCATCAAAAATAAGCAGTCAAAATCCTGCCTTGGTGTATATCGATAATCCCAACAACCCAACGGGTCGAATCTACGACAGAGCTTATCTGGTCGAGATAGCGAGAGTATGTGAGCGTTCTGGCGCTATTTTGATTGTCGACGAGGCATATGGTGAATACCTGACCCCTGAGCAGTCTATGCTCGATCAGACCTTAGTCTTGGACAACTTAATAGTTTTACGAACCTTTTCTAAAGGTTTAGGGCTCGCTGGGATTCGACTCGGTTACTTAGCCAGCAGTGAAAACCTGACTTCTGCAATCGAAGCTGCGGTGAGTGTGTTTACGCCGACTTACCCCTCAATAAAAATCGCATCGGCGACCTTACCCAATGCAAAACACTTCTTAGAAATGAACCGCAGCAAAACTGAATACTTTAAGCAGCAAATGATCGGCTTGTTGTCTGAGAACAATATTGAGGTGGTTGGCACGTCAATATCGACGCCCATTATGTTGTTGAAAAAGAGAGGAACTCACCTTTCAAAGCTATTTGAGAGTATCGGTATTAAGACATGTTCGGGTGTCGATTTTGCTATTACGTGCGACGCGATGACTGAAGAGTATGTTCGATTACGAATTGTTGGCAATGATATAGATTTAGAAGCGTTAAAGCAGCGTATTAAGCAGTTATAAAAGCAACCGTTATAAAATCAGTAGGCATAAAAAAGCCCGCACCTTGCGTTTACAAAGTGCGGGCTAAATTCATCTGGCTACTTGTTTAAGTAAGCAGCATGGAACTCAATGTGTTCATCAATAAAGCTAGAGATGAAGTAGTAGCTGTGGTCGTAACCAGGCTGTATACGTAGATCTAAATCGGCATTGGTTACCTTAGCGGCTTCGACTAATTGCTCAGGTTTAAGCTGTTCAATCAGGAAGTTATCGGCTTCACCTTGGTCGACCAACATTGGCAGTTTAGTGCCTTTGGTTTTTAGAAGCTCAGAGGCATCGTAGTGTTTCCACTCTTCAATATCCAAGCCTAGGTATTGGTTGAAGGCTTTTTGTCCCCAAGGGCATTGCATTGGGTTGGTGATTGGGCTGAATGCAGAGATAGAACGGTAGCTATCTTCGTTTTTAATGCCAATCGTTAGGGCACCATGTCCGCCCATGCTGTGACCAGAAATCGATTTTACGGATGTAACAGGGAAGAACGACTCAATTAATGCAGGAAGCTCTGTTACCACGTAATCGTACATGTGGTAATGGCTGTCCCATGGCGCTTGAGTGGCATTCACATAGAAGCCTGCACCTTGGCCGAGATCGTAATTTTCATCGTCGGCAACACCTTCGCCACGTGGGCTAGTGTCTGGTGCAACAATCGCGATGCCTTGCTCAGCCGCGGCTTTGAAAGCGCCGGCTTTTTGCATGAAGTTTTCATCGGTACAGGTTAAGCCTGACAACCAATACAAAACAGGAACTGGGTTTTCTTTGCTTGCGTTAGGTGGCAAGAAAATCGCAAAACGCATGTTGCAGTCAAGCGTTGCAGAAAAGTGGGTGTATTGTTTGTGCCAACCACCAGCAACCTTTGCTTGGCTAATGTTTTCGATTGTCATCTATTGTGCTCCGTTAGGTTGATGGTTTGGGAGTAAATTTGTCTATATTACATAAAGTTTCACCACCCACCGGGCAGGAGGTGGTGAAGACAGTTTGTTGCTATTCATTTGTAGCTGTGGCCTCGATGCTCGAAAGAATCGAGGCCAAGATGTGTTACTTATCCATGTGTAGAACAGTACGGATAGATTCACCTTTGTGCATTAGGTCGAATGCTTCGTTTACGTCTTGCAGACCCATTGTATGAGTGATGAACTCTTGAAGGCCAAACTCACCCGCCATGTAACGGTTTACGATTTCTGGAAGCTCAGAGCGGCCTTTAACACCACCGAAAGCAGAGCCACGCCATACACGACCAGTCACTAGTTGGAATGGACGAGTTGCGATCTCTTGGCCAGCACCTGCAACACCAATGATGACTGATTCGCCCCAACCTTTGTGACAGCACTCAAGCGCTTGACGCATCACGTTTACGTTACCGATACACTCGAAAGAGTACTCAACACCGCCGTCTGTCATCTCAACGATAACATCTTGGATTGGCTTGTCGAACTTAGTTGGGTTGATGCAGTCAGTCGCGCCAAGCTGTTTTGCTAGCTCGAATTTGCTCTCGTTGATATCTACACCGATGATGCGGTTAGCACCAGCCATGCGAGCACCAATGATTGCAGAAAGACCGATACCGCCTAGGCCGAATACAGCAACGTTGTCGCCTTTTTCAACTTTAGCTGTGTTAAGTACCGCGCCCATGCCTGTTGTTACACCACAACCTAGAAGACAAACTTCTTCAAGTGGTGCTTCTTTGCTTACTTTCGCTAGAGAGATTTCTGGAAGTACTGTGTACTCAGAGAAAGTCGAGCAGCCCATGTAATGGAAAATCGTTTCGCCATTGATAGAGAAGCGGCTTGTACCGTCTGGCATTAGGCCTTTACCTTGCGTTTCACGAACGGCTTGGCATAGGTTAGTTTTACCAGATTTACAGAACTTACATTCGCCACATTCAGCTGTGTAAAGTGGGATAACGTGGTCGCCAATCTCAACACTTGTAACGCCTTCGCCGATCATCTCAACGATACCGCCACCTTCGTGACCAAGAATTGAAGGGAAGATACCTTCTGGATCGTCACCTGATAATGTGAATGCGTCAGTGTGACAAACACCAGTAGCAACGATGCGAACTAGAACCTCACCAGCTTTAGGAAGTTGTACATCAACTTCTTCCATTTTTAGTGGCTCGCCAGCTGCCCATGCAACCATTGCTTTTGATTTGATATGCGTTTGACCAGGTTTAATTTCGATTGTCATTGGATGTTTCCTATATGTCAGTACAGCGGATAACTGTGCAATTAAATTCAACCCGTTAAGCGTAGTTGAGCTTAATTGTTTCCGCTCTCTCGTTTTGTTGGAGCTAGTATAGGTGTGAGTGCATGTTTTGATAATCCCCTTAAATAGAAAATGATTATTACTTATTTGTAATAATAGAGCATTTAGGTTCCTCGTGTTAACCGAAAGTCACACTTAAGAATTTTTAAGGTACGTCATAATAATTGCTTACTGAAAATCACATGAATTGGAAATAAAACTACAATATTCTGAGCGCCGTATTTAATGTTGTGGACTCATACATGCTTTTATCTCTTCCGCCTCCAGTGATGCTGTCACTTGCCATCGTGCTTGAAGTTGTCGCGACTTCTTTATTGCCTAAAACGCAGCAATTTACTTCCCTTCCTGCGACCGCCGCAGTACTCGTCGGTTATGGCTTTGCTTTTTATCTGTTGTCTCTCACGGTTCAAACCATGTCTTTGGGTGTGGCGTATGCGATTTGGTGTGGCGCAGGGATAGTGTTGGTCGCGGCGTTGTCTTGGTTGGTCTACGGGCAAAAGCTAGACATCTACGCGATCATTGGCATCGCTTTGATTCTGTCTGGTGTGGTGGTCATTAACCTGTTTTCAACGTCGGTGAGTCACTAAGAGTCTATTTCCTACTTCTGAAGGAACAAACTAATTGGAATCTAGAGTAGTTAGCCTTCAACTTAAGGTATTGAATATAATATAGTAATTCCAATAAATGCATTTTGTGCATGTATTTTATGAAAACAGCTCACTTTACTCATAGATTGGTCGGTTTAGTATAGCCAGCAGAAACCAATGATTATAAATAATCATAGATATTATCTGTTTATCAATAACTTAGGGGGTCATTATGACTATTCCGACAACCGATATGATGGAAGCTTGGACGGGATTTCAAGCTGGCGACTGGCAAACATCCGTTAATGCACGTGATTTTATTCAGCGAAACTACACCCCTTATGAAGGCGATGAGTCTTTTCTTGCGGACGTGTCGGAGTCGACGACACAGCTATGGGAGTCGGTGCTAGAAGGTATTAAAGAAGAAAGCCGCACTCATGCCCCTGTCGATTTTGATACTGATATCGTTTCCACTATCACCTCACACGATGCCGGTTACATTGTAAAAAACCTCGAAAAAATCGTGGGTCTACAAACCGATAAACCACTGAAACGCGGCATCATCGCCAATGGTGGTATTCGAATGGTGAAAACGTCGTGCGAAGTGTACGGTCGTGAATTAGAGCCACAAATCGAAAAGATCTTCACTGAGTACCGCAAAACGCATAACCAAGTAGCGTTCGATCTTTATACCGACGAAATTAAAGCATGTCGCCGTTCTGGTATTATTACTGGTCTGCCGGATGCTTATGGTCGTGGACGCATTATCGGCGACTACCGTCGTCTTGCTTTGTACGGTATCGACTTCCTAAAATTAGACAAAAATGAGCAATTCAAATCGACTCAGAAGATGCTTGAAACGGGTGGTGATTTAGATAAGACATTGCGTCTACGTGAAGAGCTTACTGATCAAATTCGTGCCCTTGATGAAATGCGAGAAATGGGTTTGAAGTACGGCATTGATATGTCTTCTCCTGCTCGTACTGCGCAAGAAGCAATCCAATTTACCTATTTTGGTTACTTAGCTGCGGTTAAGTCTCAAAATGGTGCTGCGATGTCGCTAGGCCGCACATCAACCTTCCTAGATGTTTACATCGAACGAGACCTTAAACTTGGTCTGATTGATGAAAAACAAGCGCAAGAGTTGATTGACCATTTCATCATGAAGCTTCGTATGGTTCGTTTCCTTCGCACTCCTGAATACGATTCATTGTTCTCTGGCGACCCAAT
>NZ_JBFRTQ010000173.1:0-20760 GCF_041474195.1 Vibrio sp. 10N.222.52.C3
GACATTGATAGCGTAGTAACTCGTAGCACCGACTCCGAGAAAGTTGAGCGCCAAGGTGGTAGCCTAGGTTGGTTAACTTTGACTGTGCTTGGTCTATTAGGGTTCCGCAGAAAATTTAAATAATTTTATCTCTTGAGCCCGAGTTCACAATTCTGAACTCGGGCTTTTTTTCGCCTTGAGAAAAGTGAAAATTTGACCGATTCTTAAAGTTGGAGTCACAAAAACTCCGTAAAGTTGTAATCATTGTATGTTAGTAAATGGAACACCCGTATGAGGACTGCACTATGAAGAGACAAAAGCGTGATCGACTAGAACGAGCACAATCTCAAGGCTACAAGGCTGGTTTAAATGGACGGTCGCAAGAAGCTTGCCCATATAGCCAAATGGATTCTCGGTCTTATTGGTTAGGTGGATGGCGTGACGCCAAAGATGACAAGCAATCAGGTCTCTATAAGTAGATAGGGCGTAAAGAATTCAAGGTCAGGGCTCCATTGTCTGTTGATTACAACGGCTGGAGCCTTGTTAGTTTCAGACGAGTGATAAGCTCCCCAGAGCTATAAAGTATTATAGTTTCGCTATCATAAGCGTATCGCTGGTGGATTTATCCTGTTTCAAGCTTAATACGGGATACTTTAATGCACTATAACTAAATTTATTGGAACGAAAATAAAGCAGCCATGGGCTGCTTTACTAAAAATCTAACTATTAGATTAGAATGCTGACGTATCTTGGAAAAGGCCAACTTTCAAATCTTTAGCAACGTAGATCTCTTTACCATCAACAAGTACGCGACCATCCGCAAGGCCCATAACTAGACGACGGTTAACAACACGCTTCATGTGGATCTCGTAAGTTACTTTTTTCGCTGTAGGCAGAATTTGACCAGTGAATTTCACTTCGCCAACCCCTAGAGCACGACCTTTACCTTCGCCGCCAACCCAACCAAGGTAGAAACCAACCAGCTGCCACATTGCGTCAAGGCCTAGACAACCAGGCATTACAGGGTCACCTGGGAAGTGACAATCGAAGAACCATAGGTCAGGAGTAATATCCAGCTCAGCAAGAACTAAACCTTTACCGTAATCACCTTCAGTTTCAGACATCTTAGTGATGCGATCCATCATTAGCATGTTCGGTGCTGGTAGTTGAGGGCCTTGTGGCCATAGTTCGCCTTGGCTTGATGCTAGAAGCTCTTCGCGAGTGTAAGAATCACGTTTGTTTTGCATTATCAATTACTCCGATTTTTGATAGGTGCATATTAGTGAACAGGTGTACGCTAAACAAGTCCGATCAGTACTAGACAAACCAGTTTTTAATGCGTCCAACGATTCCAATAGGGTGCTCATGTCTTTCAAAGTTTTCAATACGTTCCGCGATTTTACTCAGAACGCTTTCTTGTTCATCGTCTCTAAATGGTTTGTTCATAATGAGAGGAATTGCTTCGTCTACATTAGACACAGACCAAATATGGAATTCTTCATTCTTAATGCTTTCAATAAGGTCAGGCTTTAGTGCAAGATGCCTTAAGTTCGATCTTGGAAGGATCACACCTTGTTCGCCTGTTAAGCCGTTGTGCTTACACACATGGTAGAAGCCTTCGATTTTCTCGTTTAGCCCGCCAACAGCTTGCACACGTCCAAATTGGTCAACTGCACCTGTAACCGCAATTTGTTGATTGATAGGGTATTCAGACAAAGCACTAACCAGAGAACACAACTCCGCAAGAGAAGCACTATCGCCATCTACTTCGCAGTAAGACTGCTCAAATACTACGGAAGCTGCGTATGGTAATGGATCTTCAAGGTTTAGTGCGCTGCTCACAAATGCTTGCATGATCATCATGCCTTTAGCATGAAGATTACCACCCAGCTCGGCTTTGCGCTCAACATCGGCAATATCACCATCACCAAAGTGAATAACACAGGAAATTCGTGCAGGTTCACCATACGATATTGGGTGTCCCGGTACATCGATGACCGTCAATCCATTAACTTGACCAACTTGTTCACCTTCAGTTTCGATAATGACTTGGCCATCACGAATATCATCAAGGGCGCGTTCTGGTAGATAAGATTCACGGTTGTATTTGTGCTGTTGAGCTTGCTGGATATGGTGAATATCAATCTCACCATTGTCGGCTTCAATCAAAGCTTCGTTCAATAACGCGTTGTGCCAAATAGGGCACAGTGGGATATAGCTTTGATCTTCGGTTTCTCTTGCTCCGGCAGTAAGAATGCCAGTCAACGCTTGTTGCGTGATGTTTGGTAATTCATAGCGTTGTTGAAGCCACTTAAGGTAACCAAGATATTGAGTCAGAGTGTCTTCTGAGAGCTTAATGTCCTGTTCAATTTCGCTGAATAGGCAAAAACCGGTTTGAATATCGCTGTCTAGGTAATCAAGGTCACCTAGTTGAGCTCTGTCTCCAACTACAATTAACTTAATATTGTAAGTAAGAGGTAAGGTTGGCGACTGATTCAAGTGTTCAGGGTTACTGCTGATAGGCTCGACAGCTTCACCAAGCAGCGCAGATTTAAGCAGTAACCAGCTTCCTGGGTTTGCCAAGATCAGGTTTGCTGAAACGATCAGATAACCGTTGTTTGCTCTAGCCAGTAGGCCAGGTTTTGTCGCAATAACCTTACCGTCTTTCGATTGAACTTGGTCAAATAGAGAGGCAGCATTTAAAGACTCAGTTTTGATAACCGGCAGATTGTGATCATCTAAAGCAGTGACTAGAGATTCAACAATCATTTGACGATAGATTGAATTGTCCGGAGCATTTACCAGTAAAACGCGCGAAAGGTTAGACAAGCGAACAAAGCGGGTTAGCGCATCTTTGAATCTATGTTGAATATCTGAAAACGGGAAAGGCGAGATGTCAGGGAATTGCTCTAATTGAGCGCTATATTCGTCGTACTGAGGCGTAACATGTCGCCAATCTACTTGAGTCATTTAAGTTTCTGATTATGATAATGAGGTAGGGAGTATATAGAAAAACCGATCTCGCTTGTAGCTCTATGTGGTAGTTACTAATCACTAAGCTAATATAAGTATGATCTTGGTCTATTCTTTCAAGACAATAATTGTGAAATAACCCATTCTGGGTTACGCTGTCACTAGGATTAACTCTCGAGATTAGACATGAAATATCAGCAACTTGAAAACTTGGAATGTGGTTGGAAATGGAACTATCTGGTCAAAAAGTGGAAAGAAGGTGAATCGATTACTTGCCATATTGATTCAAGTGAAGCTGACGTTGCTGTTCAAGCCTTATTGAAGCTGGAACACCAGCCTACGGGTGTTCTTGAGTGGATCTCTAACAACATGTCTCCTGAGCTCGATAACAAGCTTAAACAAGCGATCAGAGCTAAGCGAAAACGCCACTTCAATGCTGAACAAGTTCATACAAAGAAGAAATCAATCGACCTTGATTACCGTGTATGGGAAAAGCTATCTCAACGTGCGAACGAGCTAGGTTGTACGCTCTCAGATGCCATCGAGTATTTGGTTAGCGAAGCGTCTCGTAGTGAGCAGGCCAGCAAGACGGTGACTAGCCTCAAAGAAGACTTAAGCAAGCTCCTTTCTGACGATAAATAACCATCAACAGTAGTGGTGACATTATGATGTACGTAATCTTAATCGGTGCGGTATTAGTTTTTTGGTTAGTAGCAGTCGATCGACCGGTATTGAAAATTAAATTTAGCGACGGGGCGATCGAACAAGTTAAAGGGCATCTTCCACTGAGCTTTAAGCACAACCTTCAAGAGATTGGTCATAACAATACCTTTAAAGGCGAGCTAAAAGTGTATGCAAAACGTTCTGGTTACAATCTCAAGTTCACTAAAGATGTTCCTAAAAACGTACAGCAACGTATTCGTAACGTGTTCCCGCATAATGGTTTTAAGTCTAAAGGCTCAAAGAAAGCGTAATCGTTGAGAGTTACGCGTTAGCTGGTCAATCCTCATACTAAGTTAATCCTTCATTTCTCTTAAATCTCCGCATACTGTTCTCACCCTCAACAAAGAGAGAGCAGTATGAGATATCTAGTATTACTATTATGTTTTTTATCCCCAGTCGCTTTTCCCGACGATGCATTGGTTAATCCTGTAGCTAAAAAGATAAAAGTCATCGTCATGAAAGGGCTCAACAAGAGTAATGTTGATTTCGAGGGTTATTGCGATCTGATGATTGAGATGAAGCACTCTAAAGGTTATGCAAGAATCAAAAAGGTGAGAACGTCTGGAGATAGTAAAGTTTGCAAGCAGGCGAAAAAACACCTACCGACGAAGAAAAGGTTCAAATACAGCTTTCCAGAAAAGTATATCCGGCTACATATCACACACTAGCCACTCTCAACGCACTATAACTAAATATCCTTAATTTTATTGAAACAATTTCGTGAACCAATCTCTAATTTCTATTAATATTAGTTTTTTTATAAAGGCAGGATATGCCGATACAAGAGCATTTACGGCAAAGGAAAGTCACGGTTGTTGTTAGCAAATAAAAGTTATACCCCTGAAGTAGTTGAGATCTCAAGGAAGGTCTCAATCAATGTTGAAGCTCGCTTTAATCGATGGTTAATCTCACCTGAATATAAGCTCGCACAATCTACAGTAGACACGTTACTAAGTTTGGAAAATAGGTATTGTGATAGTGTCATATTTGATGAATCTGACCGCATATCTCACAATCAACGTATTTTATTGCGCTGCGAGCAGGATAGAGTCAATGCTCATCGTGAAAAAGTCGACGCGAAGCAACAAACCTTACGATACGTTATCGATGATGTCAGCAATGCCGCTTCTGCGCTAATGCTTGAGAAGCTTCAAGGTACCTTAATAAGTTCGTTGTTTTCAGACTTACCCGATTACAATCAGTTCGCTAGTGTTGCGTATTCGCCATCTTTAAACTTTTCCAAACTCCATGAAATATCCGCGAAAAGTAGGCCATTGAGCTCAAGTTTAATCGAGTTTGTTTCCAATCAAGAGTTTGCAGATAAATATGGAAAGAAATCTAAGGTAATTCTCGATCCAAAAGTTGCAGCACGACAAATAGGAATAGAAAATTGTCGTTTATTGTTCCCATTGTTAATGAGTCAACAGCTGATTAAGTGGAATGATGGCAACATTAAACACATCACACCTAAGGTTTGGCAACACTTGGTCGTGACGTCAAATGCGACTCGAATTCGACTTCAAGAAACGTCGGTTAAAGATCCTAACGTAGGCATTTTACTTGGTGTGTTGAGAGTTCTTCCTTTGTTTTTAATTTGTAACCACTTTTCTTCAACGTTTGAAGACGCATTGGTAAAAACGATGCTTGGTTATCGTGAAGCAAGTGACAAGCATGACGAATATTATGCTTGTACTGAGGTGATGCCAAACACACAGTTTCTTGAATCAATGGTCGAGCAGCTAGAGCTTAAGCTACTAAAAAACCTCGTTGAATTTATAGATTGGAGCCCTGGAAATCAGTTCATCAAGAGGGCACTTCTAGAGGAAGTGAATGACATTCCAGTACTTGAGCGAACGGTTTATGGTGCAGCTTTGGCTCAGGGTAGAAAATATTCTGTTTTCGAGGCGTTAGATAATAGTGAACTATTTAACGTTAAGCACCGACCTTATTGGTTTTCAACTGTTCAAATGTCTATCGCGACGATTGAGCAGATGCAAGATAAAGGATTGGGAAAGCTTACGGTGAACATGTAATAAAAAGAGAGAGTCTCATTAATGTCGCTCTCTTTTTTGTTGCGCTGTAACTTTATGTGAATGTCTTGTTTTGGCGCTAAACAGTAGGATTACACTCTACTTAACTGACCACTTCGAAGGTAAACGACTCTTGCTTTGCTATTGCGTGTTTAACAGGGATACCAAGGCGCTGGCAAGTCATCAGAACTTTCAATTTCCTGTCGGCAGGAGCGTGCTCTGACAGAATCACCGAGCTTAGGCACTCTCTATTAAGGTAGAGTTTATTTCCGATCATCTCGTCATCAGGTAATACCCAGCGGTATTCCTTTTCATAACGCCAATTAGAATGCTTAATTTTGAATATCTCAGCTCCCAGTCTTGATGTTTGTAAACCTCTTAGCGATGCCGGGCGGAACATATTCGGTTCGTCTTCATACTGGACTTCAAAACAGTTGAGATTGGGCTCGCCGTTATAGCAGTTGAGATCATACTCGATACACATGCCTTTAAAGTTGTCACCATACTGCGACCATAGTATTGGGTGGTCGTTCGACTGAGAGAAACACATGATCTTAAAGTTTTGTTGAAGCTCTTTGTTGAATGCGTGGTTAGATTCAAAAGGGTTATTAAAAGTTTTAGCGTAATCAAACCACAACGAACACTCGGAAATAGATTGTATGTTTCTGTCGTGGAGTGATCTGAACTTATAAAGTTTAGGCAACATATCAAACACCTAGTTTACAAAATTGCCTGATGTTAACACTTTAATTTACTTTTAAGGATTGAATGCATAGCATTTGATTGCTTAATCACCAAATTTATTCATATAACTGTTTGATAGATCAAAATTTAAACACGAAATAGTAGCCTGTTAAAGTGGTTTATTTTGCATAAAGGCTAAGCTTTCAAGTTGTAGCTTTTTAGGAAGATACACGTAACTTGTTGGATTGCTCGGAAGTTTTAACAACTCCTTCTTGAGGCTGAAACTAGCTACAGCCCAGAAAGGCCAAAAATTGATGGCATACGGCCTTACCAATGAGAGTGCGATAGTGTGTTTAACGCTTTATCTAGCGATGACGTAAGTCGATTGGTCTGACACGTCTGTTGATGCAATGCCGAAGTGCGCTAACGGACAATTGATTTAGGTGTCAGTGTTTTATCTGAAGATATTAATGCCACAGCGTTTGCCCTTTTAAGTGTGAAGGATCACGCGGTAACTTACGTAATGTGAATTCATCTCTGAGATAAGATTTAGCGAAGTTCTTTCGCTTCTTTCCCAATGCTGGCAAGTCGCCTAACACTTTAACAATACCTTTAACTTCCAGTGAATCAAAACTATAGCCTTGATCAAGAAGGAGCTCCAATACTGGATAGAGCTTTTTATATACCCGAGTTGCTTCAGCTTTTGAATCTCGTCTTACTTTTCTCTTCGCCTGCAATGAATCGAGTAGAGAGAGCCTTCCCAACATGCCAAGTATATTGGATACATTAATTATGACGTTCGTAACGTAGATACTTAGAACGAGTTCGATGCAAAAGATAACGTAGTACTCAGTAATAAATATTTGGTCACTGTACAGGATGACCGGGTAAACATTCTCTAAGATCGTCATGCCAACAAAACTAACACCGATCAAGATTCGATAATTAGAACTGATAACGTCCACATTAGTGAATCGTAAGAACAAACAAATAATGGCAACGTATGTGATAAACGCAGAAACAAAGGAGATGACTTGCTCACCAGTACTCGCCACCATTAGGTCAACATTAAAGAAAGTAGATCCAATGATTAGTAGTGCGCATAAGATAATTGCTTGCTTTTGGTCATTGTTTGTTTGCAAAATTTTGGCTCCGATTTAATACAGCGACGGAGTATAGATGAAACTTGCAACTACTTTTATATCATTGATTTAAAATGGTTATTTTGACTGCCTGATTGGTGGTATTGATTGGTTCATTGAATCGAGAAACCGTGTTTTTGATAGGACTCGTTCTTTGCTACATAAAAATAAATGCTCATACCAACTCTATCAGGAGGGCTTAAGCTAACTTGACGGCCACAAACGTCCATTGTAATAAGCATCCGGATAATTCCTAAGCAGACCAATATAGGTAAGCTTAGGAGGACATTTTAATCTAGCTCAAAAGTGACATTACTATCTGGGGCTTACATATTAACTGCGTATTATGTGTATTATGTTAAATGGTGTTTGGTATTTATAAGGCAGGTATCTTTGTGCGATGCCCTGCCTCTTGTTTATCTACCAAATCGATGTTCTATTTAACAGTAAGGCTATTTACCATAAAATACCTAATAAACATATTTCCTAATCTTCGATTAAGAATACGTTTATTAGACTTCAAGCATTAATCGATCAATTGCTTCTGTGATCTCTTTAGTTCTTACTGGCTTGGTCACGAAATCATTCATGCCGACATCTAAGCACGAACATTTGTCTTCTGCTGATGTGTGTGCTGTTAGCGCAACGATTGGTGTTTTGATGTTTGCGTCTCTCATGTATTTGGTTGTGGTTAATCCATCCATGACCGGCATCGACACATCCATTAAGATAATGTCTATTGATTCGTTGCCTCTTTCAATAAAGCCAATCGCTTCTTCACCATTACTTGCGATGAAAACCTCGTGGCCTTGTCTTGTAAGGATTAACTTTATCACCATTTGATTCGTTGGATTGTCTTCGACAACTAACACTGAATAACGGCTTCTTAACTCTCGTGAAGATTCGTCTTCTTTGTTAGCCAGATTATTCGTAACTCTAGTAAGCACTGGCAACTGTACTTCGAATTTGGAGCCTTTTCCAGGCTCACTCTTTACCGATATGCGCCCGCGCATCAGTTCAACCAGTCTTTTAGTGATGGCCAAGCCTAAACCTGTGCCACCAAATCTACGTGTGATTGTGCTATCAGCTTGCACAAATGGACTGAACAGCGACGAAAGTTGTTGCGAGCTAATGCCAATCCCTGTGTCTTCCACCGTTATATAGAAAGAGCTCTGCTGGTACTTTATAGAAACATGGACATGCCCACGCTCAGTGAACTTAATCGCGTTACCGATCAAATTAAATAGGATCTGTGCCAAGCGACTTGGGTCGATGTAATGAAGTTTACCTTCAGGGATATCGCTAGTTACTGTTAGCGGCAAACCTTTATCGTCTGCTGTCTTCTTTTGTTCAGATAATACAAAAGTTACAGTGTCTCTTACGTTGCTCCATTGAGGAGCCAACGAGAAACACCCAGATTCAATCTTAGAAAAATCCAATACGTCACTGATAATTGCCAACAATAGCTCAGATGATGTGCTCATATTAAGCAGTATAGACTGTTGTTCTTCGTTCAATGATGTGGATTTTAGGGCGTCTATTAGGCCAATTATGGCATTTAGCGGTGTTCTTAATTCATGACTCATCATCGCGAGGAATTCAGACTTGGCCTTGTTGGCTCTTTCTGCGTCTTTTCTTGCTGTGACAAGCTCTGCGGTACGTTCTCGAACGGTTGCTTCAAGCTTTTCTTTGTTCTCAATATCGAAAACAGCACGCTCTATCAACGGTCGAAAACGGTTTAGTGTGGCCTTAGTTTCAATACTAAAGTGCTTGGTATTCGAGTGGATAAAGATGATGACGGATTGTGTTAGTCCGCTATCGATACCAGTAATTAGAACAGAGTTGATTTGATCGAGGATAATGGGATGTAAGGAATTGAATTCACCCAGAGACTTGGGTTCAAAAAGGATGGCGCATTCTCCATTGATCACTCGAGATAACTTGCCACAATCACTCCAATTCATCTGTTCGAAGACTTTGTTATTGCTTAGCAGGGTTTTGAAACTGCCTTCGTTCCCTACCCTTGATACCACGATAAAGTCATCAAACTTAATGTATTTTTTGAGCACGAACTCGAGACTGGAGAATATCTCAGATATGTTACTTGCCTTACTGATCGCAGAGATGGTTGATAAGATCACCCTGTTCTCTTCAGCCAGCTTTCGCTCACGGGCTTTTAGTTTTTGCAGTTCAATACGTGCTTCTTGCAGCGCTTCTTGACCTTCAGAACCCATTACTTTTTCAACCTATAAAACGTTGCAGACGATACCATTAAATTCCCGTGTGCATTCTCGCCACCAGAGAGCCTGCCTTGTTCACCAAACGTAAATGGACATATGTATGGGAGCCCATTAAGTGCTTGATTTATTTGGTCACAAACCTCATCCATATCTTGTTTAAGGTTCAACATTGGGCCTGCACAAAAGATATTGATCGCCCCTAGTTTCTCTTCAAGATCCATGTCGTTGTAGTATGAGGAGTGAATGATATTCGCGGCGCGGCTAATCAACTGCTGCTTAGACCCTTGCATCAGGTAGATGGTGTCGCCTTCACTGATGTCTGTGAACAGCTCAATCCCATTACACTCCGTCTCTCTGATCGAATGAGACAATTTGAAATATGGGTAATCGTAAGAAGAGCCGACTTTCCTGCCTAATGGGTAGACTGACGACTTTTCGAATATGTAGCCATCATCACTGCCATCTAAGTGGAAATTAGTCCATTCGTTGTAAACGGTGACGGCTGGCCTGTGGTCTATCTCCAACAAAATTCGGTTTCTTACTTTGGTCACGGTGCCTGAATACCGCGTAGGCGTATGACCCGCGCTGAAAGAGGAATAGATGGACTGAGACGCAAACACTACCGTTAAAGACACACCATTTATAGACAGCGACTCTTCGGTGAAGATACTCCAATTTCCGGAAACCTGGTTGTCTGCAGCACTGCCACCAATAATTGGCACTTCAGTACCAAATTTCTTATCGATAGCCGCCATCACCTTTTCTTCGTTACCCGGTGTGGAATGCAGCAAGATAAGATCAGGAATTTCACCTTCTCGGTTGGCGTTCTTGAGTGCTTTGTCTATCGCGCTGAAGGTACTGCGGTCTATGGAGTCGCTGAAATGTTCGATTCCCGTACCATAGGCGTTGATCCCGGAGTCATAGATGATGAGTACGCCTATCACTGGGCCGGAGTGGAACCCAGTTTCGGTCATAATGCCGTGACAAGTGGTGCAGCCATGTATTGGGGTGTTAGGGAGAGCATCTACGAAATATCTCTGCACAGCGAGTGTTGAGTACTCTTCTGTGCAGTAGCAAATAAGACAGGCAATATCGTCAGGGTTTTCTACCCCATTGAGCAACTCATCTACTGCGATTTTATCGTCTAGGGAATAAGAGACTTTTGATAGAAATTTCATAGATTCCGGGAAACTTTATTAATGCTCTCTTTATAACACTTTAATGCATGGTGTTTCACTGATTTGGTACATATTTCTATCAAAAGAACCGAGGCGTGACTCAGTTTTCCCTCTATTACTCTTTAGAAAGGTTTACGGAAAACGTGCTTATCTGTTGTGGAAATGTAACTGTTATTGAGGAGGTCTTATCATTAGTTTGTAACAGCCAATTCGAAGGCCCTTTTTCTTCTAGAATTCCGCTTTCATTATAGCTAATGATAAATTTGCCAGTTTTAGATGTTTCGATCGAATACCCTAGGTTATTGCTTGAAACTGAAACATTATGATTATCAATACCAAATTTACAAGGTTTTGAAACTATACAGTTTACTGTTTCGTTATTATCGTATGTTACTGTTCTCCAAGTAAATGCAGCTATTAAAATAACCAACATGACGATAATTTGAACAAGCCTGCCTTTTGTTAGCTTTTGTGCCGCCATTATAATCTTTACTCCTTGTTACAAAGTTCAAAGTTTTTAAATAAAAATCCAATTCCAGACCAAGCGTAAGGTTACTACTCTGTCATTGATTTGTTAATTCAAGTATAGTGTCGCGTTGAAAATGCCACTTTTTTTTAAAATCAGCAAGTGGAAATAAAGCCCTGAATAGGCTGAATTTCCTTTTCTAATTTGGGTGGCATTACGACGTGAGTCGTGTTGGAAGTAAAGTGTAGTAAATAAGAAATTGGAAGCATGCAAATGAGCCAAGAAAAGCAGCTTGAACAAAACTACAACTATACGGTCGTCCGTCAATTTACCCTAGTTACAATTTTGTGGGGTATTGTCGGTATGGGCGTTGGTGTTTTGATTGCCGCTCAATTAGTTTGGCCACAGCTAAACTTTGATACGCCGTGGTTGACGTACAGTCGTTTACGTCCCCTGCATACTAATGCGGTTATTTTTGCGTTCGGTACAAGTGCGCTGTTTGCAACATCATATTATGTTGTACAACGTACCTGTCAGACGCGTCTCTTTGGTGGCCCTCTCGTAGCCTTTACCTTTTGGGGTTGGCAAGCGATTATCCTGTCCGCTGCAATTACTTTACCGTTAGGTTTAACCTCTGGTAAAGAATACGCAGAACTTGAATGGCCAATCGATATTGCTATTACTCTTGTGTGGGTAGCTTATGCGGTCGTGTTCTTCGGAACCATGATTAAACGTAAGACATCGCACATTTACGTAGCAAACTGGTTCTTCGGAGCCTTCATTATCACGGTTGCCGTGTTGCACATCGTTAACAGCCTAGCTGTTCCTGTCTCTGCGTTTAAATCGTACTCGATTTATTCCGGAGCGATCGATGCAATGGTGCAATGGTGGTACGGACACAATGCGGTAGGCTTCCTATTGACAGCTGGTTTCCTAGGCATGATGTACTACTTCGTTCCTAAACAAGCTGGTCGCCCTGTTTACTCTTACCGTTTGTCGATTGTTCACTTCTGGGCTCTCGTGTCTCTGTATATCTGGGCTGGTCCTCACCACCTACACTACACTGCACTTCCTGACTGGACTCAATCTCTAGGTATGGTTATGTCTTTGGTTCTGTTTGCTCCATCTTGGGGTGGCATGATCAACGGTATTATGACTCTATCTGGTGCGTGGCATAAGCTTCGCTACGACCCAATCCTACGTTTCCTAATCGTTTCTCTATCATTCTACGGCATGTCGACTTTCGAAGGCCCAATGATGGCAATCAAAACGGTTAACGCACTATCTCACTACACGGACTGGACTATCGGTCACGTTCACTCTGGTGCGTTAGGTTGGGTTGCAATGGTTTCTATCGGTTCGGTTTACCACTTAGTTCCTAAACTATTTGGTCAAGAGCGTATGTACTCTGTATCCCTAATCAATGTTCACTTCTGGTTAGCAACGATTGGTACGGTTTTCTACATTGTAGCAATGTGGATCTCTGGTGTGATGCAAGGTCTGATGTGGCGTGCAGTTAACTCTGACGGTACATTAACTTACAGCTTCGTTGAATCTGTAGAAGCGTCTTACCCGTTCTACTTTGTACGTTTCTTAGGTGGTTTCATCTTCCTATCTGGTATGTTCTTAATGGCATACAACACGTACAAAACTGTTTCTGCACCTAAAGATAGCCTTAAAGCTATCCCTCAACCGGCTTAAGGAGATTTAGAATGAGCTCAAATTCAAATAATCGCCATGAGTTGGTAGAGAAGAATGTTGGCCTACTAGCGATTCTTATCGTTATTGCTATCAGTTTTGGTGCTTTAGTAGAAATTACCCCACTTATTTTCCAAAAGCAGACTACTGAACCTGTAGAAAATCTACGTGTTTACTCTGCTCTGGAAATGGAAGGTCGTGATATCTACATTCGCGAAGGTTGTAACGTATGTCACAGCCAAATGATTCGTCCTTTCCGCTCTGAAACTGAACGTTACGGTCACTACTCTGTAGCTGGCGAAAGCGTTTGGGAACACCCATTCCTATGGGGTTCTAAGCGTACTGGTCCTGATTTAGCGCGTGTTGGTGATCGTTACTCTGATGAGTGGCACCGCGTTCACCTTATCGACCCTCGCGAACTTGTTCCTGAATCAAACATGCCTGGTTTCCCATGGCTTGCTGAGAATGTACTTGATGGCAAATTGACTAAACAGAAGCTTGAAATCTTCCGTAATCAATTTGGTGTTCCTTACACAGACGAACAAATTGCTAACGCTAAACAAGATGTTGAAGGAAAAACAGAGATGGATGCAATCATCGCTTACCTTCAATCGCTTGGCCACGCAATGAAATAAGGAATAATTATGGACATTATTACATTTCAAAGTGTTTGGACTGTTACTGTTTTTGCTTGTTTCATCGGCATCGTTTGGTGGGCTTTCGGTAAAAATCGTAAGTCGCGCTTCGACGAAGATGCAAACCTAGTGTTCGCTGATGAAGCACCTGCGAAAGATAAAAATCAAGGAGTGACGAAGTAATGAGTACATTCTGGAGTATTTGGGTAACAGTAATCACAATCGGTACATTGATTGGCTGTGCAGCCTTACTTCGTTGGTGTTCCAACGATAAAACAGGTGTAGAAGAAGGTCAGGATATGGGCCATGAATACGATGGTATTCGTGAGCTTAATAACCCGCTACCTAAATGGTGGACATACCTTTTCGTTAGCACAATTGTGTTTGCAGCTGTTTATCTAGCTCTATACCCAGGCCTTGGCAACTTTAAAGGTCTACTAGGTTGGACGAGTTCAAACCAAACAGTTCGTAGCGTAGAAGAGTCTCGCTCTGCAATCGCTGCTGCGCAAGCAAACAAACAGTTAGACGCATACGCGAAAGAACTTGATGATGCTGACACCTACTTTGGTGAAGCTTTCAGAAAGCTAGCTCACGACGAAAACGGTCTACGTTCTGTCCCTGACATTGCATCAGATGCTGATGCAATCAAAGTGGGCCAACGTTTGTTCTTACAAAACTGTTCTCAGTGTCACGGCTCTGATGCACGTGGTCAGAAAGGTTTCCCGAACCTAACTGATGACGCATGGCTATATGGTGGTGAACCACAAGCTATCGTTACTACCATCATGCATGGTCGTGTCGGTCAAATGCCCGGTTGGAAAGACGCTCTTGGCGAAGAAGGCGTAAAAGAAGTAGTTAGCTACACGCTTAGCCTTTCAGGTCGTAGCGTAAACGCACGTGAAGCAGAAGCTGGTAAAGCGCGCTTTGTAGTGTGTGCAGCGTGTCACGGTACTGATGGTAAGGGTAACCCTGCTGTTGGCGCACCTGACTTGACTGACCGCGACTGGCTATTCGGCGATTCTCGCGCTGATGTGACGGAAACAGTCATGTACGGACGTTCTGGTGTAATGCCGGCTTGGAAGGACATCCTCGGTGAGGATAAGGTTCAGCTCGTCTCTGCCTACGTCTGGAGCCTCAGCAACTCAGATAAAGAGTAACATAATAATAACAGCCCCTTCTTAAGGGGCTGTCTTTCTTTTACAGTTATAACCTTAAGTGTTTGTAAAAATTAGTTTTATTTCATTGTATATATTGAGAATAATAATATGGAACAACCTTGGTATAAGCAGTTTTGGCCGTGGTTTTTGATCTTCCTAACCGTTGGCGTTTCTATGCTAACATTGGTTCGAGTCGCGATACTTACCAACCATTCAGTTAACGTTGTCACTGAAGATTACTATAAAAAAGGTAAAGGTATTAATGTCGACATTTCAAAAGTAAATGTTGCTAAAGAGCTTGGCCTATCAGCTTCAGTTAGCGAGAAAGGTAACTCAGTTATCATTACCCTAGACAAAGGCAAGCTAGACCACTTCCCTGCTATTAGCGCAATGTTCGTGCACCGAACGCTGCCTGACCGTGATTTTACTCAGCTACTGACTGCTGATGCGAGAGGCAACTACACGTTGACTCTAGACCATGAAATGCAAGGTCCATGGTTTATCGAGCTTTCTCCGCATGATTCTGAATGGTTAGTGCAAGGTCGCATGAACTTCCCTATTGATACTCCTACTCAACTAACGAACTAAAGCTTATGTGTGAATCCTGTTATCACTGCGGTGAAGATGTACCAGCGGAAACGGATTTTAAAGTAGAAATCTTAGGATCGGTGCGACCTATGTGTTGTCCGGGTTGCGAAACCGTAGCACAGACAATCGTTGATAGCGGTTTGGTCTCTTACTACCAATATCGTACCGCTCCAGCTGAAAAAGCGGATCTCGTGCCAGAGCAACTTCTGGCACTCAGTCATTACGACAACGAAGATGTTCAATTGGAGTTCGTCCGTAACTCTGAAAATACCTCTGAAGTGACATTGTCACTAGAAGGTGTCTCTTGTGCTGCTTGTGCATGGCTTATTGAGAAGCAAGTCTCTTCAAAGTTAGGGGTTGTTAGTATTCGTGTTAATACCACGACTAACCGCGCCCTGCTCAGTTGGGACAACACTCAGACGAAACTGAGCGAGCTGTTGTCTGCAATCCATACCTTAGGCTACAAAGCCGCACCTTTTGAGGCTGATCAACAAGAAGCCGCCTATCATCGATCGATGAAGAATTATCTCTATCGTCTTGGCATTGCTGGTTTAGCAACCATGCAGGTCATGATGCTGGCTGTTGCGCTTTATCTTGAAGTCTTTGGTAACCTTGAGCCCGAATTCAAAAGCTACTTCCGTTGGGTGAGCTTAATCTTTGCAACACCGGTTCTGCTCTACTCTGCATTGCCTTTCTATATCAACGCGTGGCGTAGCCTCAAAGGTCGAACATTGGGTATGGATGTACCTGTGTCGATCGCTCTTTTGTTTGCCTACGTTGCAAGTTTGGTCGCAACGTTGACAGAGAAAGGTGAAGTATTCTTCGAATCTATCTCGATGTTTACCTTCTTCCTACTGCTTGGTCGTTTCCTTGAAATGCGCGCTCGTCGTAAAGCCGCCGCTGCTAGTGGTAACCTGCTTAAGCTCGTTCCTGCTATGGCAACAACGTTAGATGGCGAACAAGTTCCAGTCAAAACCTTAAAAGTTGGCGACCAAATTCGCGTTCTACCGGGTGAGCACATTCCTGCCGATGGCAAAGTATTGTCTGGCAGAGTTCATATCGATGAATCGATGCTGACTGGCGAATCTATCCATGTGGTCAAAAACGAAGGCGATACTGTCTACGCTGGTACATTGAATGGTGATGAGTCGTTTGAACTGGAAGTGATGACATCAAAAGCGGATTCGGTGATTTCCAACATCGTTCGCCTGCAAGACGAAGCGCAATTGTCTAAACCCCGCATTGCAGAAATTGCTGATGTTGTGGCTCGATACTTTGTTGCGGTGATCTTAATCATCTCATTCGGTACTTGGTTTTACTGGCACCAAACACGACCAGAAGACGCTTTCTGGATCATGCTTTCGGTATTGGTAGCAACGTGTCCTTGTGCTCTGTCACTGGCAACACCGACGGCGATTACTTGTTCAACGTCTCGCATGGGTAACTTCGGTATTTTGCTGCGCAAAGGCCACGTATTCGAAACCTTGTGCAAAGTGAATCACTTGATCATCGATAAAACAGGTACATTGACTGAGGGTGATATTCGTATCAGCCAAGTTGAAACCTTCGCTGAACTTGATAAAGACACTTGTCTCAAAGTAGCGGCGAGCCTGGAACAACACGCTAACCACCCTATCGCTAAAGCGTTCAAGACTCATCTTTCTGATGAGATCGAAGTAGAGTCAGTTAATAACGTGATTGGTTCAGGTATCACTGGTGAGTGGAATGGCCAAGAAGTTGCGATTGGTAGTAGTGAATTCATTCTAGGTGAAGCTCAACCATCGGAAAGCAACGGCATTTACTTGTCGATGGCGGGTCGTCATATCGCTACATTTACTTATGAAGATCCAATCCGTAAAGAAAGCATCGAGTTTATTAAGCAATTTAAAGAAGCGGGCATCAAAACAACTCTGCTTACTGGCGATTCTTTGATTAACGCGAAGCCTGTTGCTGAAGAGATTGGTATTACTGATATTGTTGCTAACGCGAAACCTGAAGATAAACTTGCTTACCTGAACTCTCGAGATGCAAGTGACATTACCATGATGGTTGGCGATGGCATTAACGATGCCCCTATTCTTGCAGGTGCCCACCTTTCTGTCGCTATGGGCGGCGGTACAGACGTGGCGAAAGCTTCTGCGGATATGGTGTTACTGGGTGATAAGCTCGATAGATTACTTAAGTCGCGTACTTTGGCGTTAAAAACACGTAAGATAATTCGTGAAAACCTAGCTTGGTCATTAGGATATAACTTACTTATCCTTCCATTGGCTGTCGCGGGTTTGGTTGCTCCATACATTGCCGTTGTGGGCATGTCTGCCAGCTCTATTATTGTTGTGTCTAACTCGTTAAGGCTTTTAAAAGAGCAAGGTAAATAATGGAAAGTTTATACATCCTGATCCCCATTGCGATTGTACTGGTGTGCATCGCTGTTGGTATTTTTCTATGGGCGGTGAAGAGCGAACAGTTTGAAGACCTAGAACGTCAAGGTCACAATATACTGTTTGATGAAGACGAAAAGGCTCACAACCATTCTGATAGTAAACCTGTCAAGAATGAGAAAGCTAACAGCGAAAGCCAAACTAACGTAGACAAAAAGAACGATGACGCCTGATTGGATCGGAGCCTTTGTTGTTGGATTGATCGGCGCAGGCCATTGCATGGGAATGTGTGGTGGTATTGCGTCGCTTCTTTCGATTGGCAACAGTAAACCTTCCCCTGTTATTCCCCTACTTTATAACCTAGGGCGCTTGCTAAGTTATGCCGTGATTGGTGGTGTGATTGGCGGTGCAATCTCTTCGATAGGTCAGCTAAGCGATTTTAACGCTCTGCTAGGTTGGCTGCGATTATTTGCAGCTGGCTTTATGATCGTCTTAGGTTTGTATATCGGTAAATGGTGGTTCGGCTTGTTGTTCTTTGAAAAAGTCGGGCAGAAACTATGGCGCTATATCTCTCCTTTAGGTAAATCATTTCTACCCTTGAAGCACCCTAGCCATGCTTTGCCGTTTGGCTTTATTTGGGGTTGGCTACCATGTGGCTTAGTTTACTCAATGCTTACGTGGGCGGCCGTATCAGGAAGTTGGTACAACGGTGCCGGTATCATGCTTGCTTTCGGTTTAGGTACGCTTCCAGCAATGCTCACAGTAGGCATGGGCGCTAATTTCCTCAAAAAACTGCAACAAGCTGACTTATTTCGCCAATTAGGCGCAATTTTAATCCTCCTTTACGGTTTCTATACCGGATATATGGCATTGCAGCTCATTATTTATACCGTATAGGTAATCTTTAAATCCGGTTTTTTTACTACCCAACTGGATAAAGGAATGCTAAAATATTGACGTATATCAAATAGTGAAAGATTGTTATGATTTCTGAAAAGCCTGTGACGAAACGTGTTCAGTCTGGTGGCTGTGCGATCCATTGCCAGGATTGTAGTATTAGCCAGCTCTGTATTCCGTTTACTTTGAATGAATCTGAACTCGATCAACTTGATCAGATCATTGAGAGAAAAAAGCCTATTCAAAAAGGCCAAGAGTTATTTAAAGCCGGTGACGAGCTTAAATCTCTATATGCTATTCGCTCTGGAACGATCAAGAGCTACACGATTACCGAGCAAGGTGATGAGCAGATTACTGCATTCCACCTAGCGGGCGATCTTGTTGGCTTCGATGCGATTACTGGTGACCGACACCCTAGTTTCGCACAAGCGCTAGAAACTTCTATGGTATGTGAAATCCCATATGAGATTCTTGATGACCTATCAGGAAAAATGCCTAAATTGCGTCAGCAAATTATGCGCCTGATGAGTAACGAGATTAAAGGTGACCAAGAAATGATTCTGCTTCTTTCTAAGAAGAACGCGGAAGAGCGCCTTGCTGCATTCCTTTACAACCTTTCTACTCGCTTCTCTCAACGTGGCTTCAGCCCGCGTGAGTTCCGCCTAACGATGACTCGTGGTGATATTGGTAACTACCTTGGTTTGACTGTTGAAACAATCAGCCGTCTTCTAGGTCGTTTCCAAAAAGCAGACATCTTGAGCGTTAAAGGCAAATATATCACTATCGAAGATCACGATGCGTTGATGGAACTTGCTGGCGTTTCAAAAGAATAGTCTAGATATCAATGATGTAGTTCAATAATGAGCTACATCATGTTTCTCTCTTAAAACCTCTTATATTTCTCTTAATCTCTCCATAACTACGCTACATTATTTATATGTTCGGTCTGAAAAGTAGGCTTAGTTATGAGTATCTATAACAAAATTTTAGTTGTCGCAGACATTAATCACGATGAGCAGCCTGCTCTATTTCGTGCTATCCAACTTGCTAAGAAAAGCACCTCAACAAGCCACATCACTTTCTTTTTGTCGATATACGACTTCTCGTATGAAATGACATCTATGCTCTCTATCGATGAAAGAGACGCAATGCGCAAAGGCGTAATTCATCAACGCGAAATTTGGATGAATAAAGTCGCAGAACCTTACCTAGATGATTCTATTGAATTTAATGTACAAGTGGTTTGGCATAACCGCCCATACGAAGCGATCATTGCCGAGGTTTACAGTGGTGAGCACGACATCTTAATCAAAGGTACGCGTAAACACGATACTTTGGAATCTGTCATCTTCACTCCAACCGATTGGCATCTGTTGAGAAAGTGCCCTAGCCCAGTGCTATTGGTTAAAAACGATTTCTGGCCAGATCACGCGAAGATTTTTGCTTCAGTTCATGTAGGTTCTGAAACAGAAGCTCATTTAGAGCTTAACGATACGATGGTCGACAGATTGCTAGAGATCACCGGTCGTTTGGATGCGGAACCGTTCTTGGTGAATGCCTACCCTGTGACACCTGCGAATATTACCATTGAACTGCCAGAGTTTGATCCAACGTCTTATACCGATGCGGTTCGTGGCCATCACTTAACGGCAATGAAAGCATTGCGCCAGAAGCACGGTATGTGTGAAGAACAAACTGTGGTTGAACAAGGCTTGCCAGAAGATGTTATTCCTCGCGTCGCTTCTGAAAATAACGCTGCGATGGTGATTCTGGGTACAACGGGTCGTACTGGCTTGTCTGCCGTGTTTATTGGTAATACCGCGGAACATGTTATCGATAAGATTAACTGTGATGTGTTGGCTCTTAAACCGTCTGGTTACGTCAGCCCACTAGACCCTAACCTTTCGAAAGGTTAGGTCAGGGATAGTTTAACTTATAAAAAAACGCCTCAAGCATTGCTTGAGGCGTTTTTGTTGTGCGCCGAGCATG
>NZ_JBFRTQ010000174.1:0-20699 GCF_041474195.1 Vibrio sp. 10N.222.52.C3
TTTGAAAACTGCCTTTAAAGATCCTTAGTTATTGTGATTAAAGCAATTAAGGCAGTGGAGCGATGATAGACATGACGAATTTGTTGCGCTCGGTCGACAACAACCACAAAGGGCTGCAATTGCTATTAGGCGACTTTTACAATGACTTTTCTGACGCAGCCCTAAATATAGAAGCGCTTCATAACGGTAATCATTTTGATGAACTCAATAGTTACTCAAAACGATTGAAGACCATCTTAACGTTGCTTTGCGACCAAGACCTTCCGCCAAAAATGGCCAAATTGGAACACTTGAGTAGACACGAGTTTCCTGCGCCGGAAGATCTAATAGAGGATGTAAAAACTGAATTGCACAACGTCAATCGACAAATCAACCACTTGTTGGATATTAAGGAAGTAATAGATGGCAAGTAACCGAGGTCAGTCATGAGCAATAACCAAATAGAACATCACCTCAGAAAAGCACTCGTTTCCAATAACGAGGCTTCTAAGGTCACAGCTGATGACACTATTGTGCTTGCTAGTGCCATGACCAGCGTTCACAAAACGTTGCTCATTATATTCTTGCTCGCTTTGGTCGCTATTGCGGTGGCGTCACAAGCACGTATCGATATTGTTGTTTCTGTACGTGGAGAACTGCTATTGGAATCGGATGTTGAGAAAGTTCAACATTTAGAAGGCGGGATATTAGAAGAATTGTTAGTCAGAAAAGGGGAAGTCGTTTATGAGGGCCAACCTATCGCTCGAATACGCTCACTTGACCGTAACACTCAACTTGATACCGTCAATACTGAAATTATTCAGATAGAGCTCGATAAGATTCGTTATGAAAGCTTACGCGACATGATAGAGCCTAACTTCGACGCTTTCATTGAGAAATACCCTGAGCAAGTTCAGGTCAACATGAATACCTGGAGACAAGAATTCTCTAAAAACCGTTCAAATGAAGAACTCATTACACACGATATTAAGCACAAGAACTCGTTGATCAGTTCAATGTTAAAGCGTCGCAAAAGTTCAGAGAATCAACTCTCTCTGATACGTAAGCAGCTCAACATCAAAAACACCCTATATAAAGAAGAGATGGCGTCTTATGTCGACGTTCTTAACATGAAAGTACAAGAGTCGAATATGGTGCGTGAGATTGAGAACCTTGACGAATCTGTGATGAATGAGCGTTTCCAACTCGACAAACTGGAAAAGCAACACCGTGACTTGGTTGAGAATCGAAACTCTGAGTACCAAGCACAAATCATTCAAGCGAACAAAGACCTCAAGCTAAAGCGAATCTTACAACCGCAGCATTCCGACAAGGTTGATCGCCTAGTCGTCTACTCGCCAGTCGATGGTGTGGTCGATAAACTTCACTTCAATTTCCGTTCTGCTGTGATTCCGCCAGGAGAAAGTATCGCCGATATTGCCCCAATAAATAATTCGTTACACGGTGAAGCGAAGATCCCACGTAAAGACATGGGATTTGTCGAAATTGGTCAGGCAGTGAAAGTAAAAATGGATACCTATAACTTTGCAAAATACGGGTTTGTTGAGGGAACCATCGCCTCAATCAGCCGTTCATCATACGAAGAAGAAGACGCTGAATTCTATTTAGCTGAGATTGAAATTGACCGAAACTTTCTTGAACGAGGAGGCACTCAATACAAGTTATCACCTTACATGGAGTTTACCGCTGATGTGAAAACAGGCTCGCGTCGCGTGATCGAATACGCTGCGAAACCGGTGATGTCAGCCATCGAGGATGCTTTCGATGAGAGATAATCAATGAGCGGTAAACCTTCGTACAATATTTCCATACCCGCCCTACGTCTAAGCATACTATTTAGCGTGGTATTGGCTGCGCTCGCTTTCTATTTATACTTTTCTTGGTCAAAAATAGATTCAGTCGCACAAGTGCAAAGCGCCCCACTGCTCATACAAGCCCAGAAGCTTAATCAGACCATAGAACAAGATATTCAAACTCTGCAACAGTGTTTAAGTACCAACACTTGCGGCACTAACGAATTCAACCTGGTTAACTTGAAGCTTGAAATTGATGAATTTCGCTCTTTAGCCTCGTTGAACAAAACCGAGTTCAGCTTGGTTGGGGCAACTGAATACACACAACTGGAATTGGCGATTAATCGTTTCTCCGATAGCGCAAAAACACGTAACGACGTATTAGGCTTGTACCTTTCATTGACCAATAACTATCTGCAGATGGACGACAACTATCGCACCATGTTTAACAACCATGCAAATGACTTAATGTCAGAAAAAAACGAGTTCTTTATCTGGTTGTTTATGGTGGTCGTGATATTGGCTGTGATTACGATTCTATCCAACTCAGTTGCTATGTTGAAGCTAAAGAAATCCAGTTCTAACGAACGCGAAATCGACTATGAATTCGATGCCCTGTATCAAGAGCTGAAGCAGCTAGATTTACAACGTCTTGAAGAGCTTCTTAATGAAGTTAGCATCAACCCCAAGCAGCGTCAGATTTACTCTCATCTCAAACTTATTTTCAGTAAATTAGAAGACCAAAAGCGCAATAACGATCTCTACAAACAGTTGTATGCGCTGATCGGTTATGAGATTCGCGGAATTACAAACACCATCAACGGTGGTGTCCAATATCTGGTTCAAGAAACCGATGAAAACGGCGTGTTGATGGCGAACGATATTACCTCTGCGTGTAGCACACTATCTGAGTTAGCAGAAAACTATAATCGCTTGATATCACAGGGTACGGAAAGCAAGTCGAAAGAGTTCTCTTTACTGAGCGTGTTATCTGAATTAATGATTCATATCAGTGCCAAAGTACAACGTAATGAAAGCCAACTTGACTGTTTTATCTCTGACAACTTACCCAATCGTGTAGAAGGTCAATCCACCAGCTTGTTCTGGATATTGTTCCTGCAGCTTTCCAATGCCATTCAACTCAAATCAAATAAGAAACTGTTTGTAACGATTGAATCGGGTGCGGCTTCAGACATGGAAAATACCCGTGTCACCATCAACCTCAACTTCTTATCAACACTGGATGTTTCTGTTGCCAAGCTCAACAAACTCCATTGGAGCGCACACAAAGACCATACAGCCAGCACAGATGACTTAGCGAAAAGCGTTCTGAAGGATTACGGATATTACGAGAGCCACTGGTTCCAGTCAGGGGCTCAGGAACGTTTTCAGATCGAGCTTGATCTTAAGGCTAAGAACTTCCACACAGAGAAAACTCGCTTTGATGGCAAGCGTTTACTCTTGTGTGCTAATACTCAAGTTCGCATCGATGTGATGAAGAAAATGCTCAGTAACTTGGGGCTTGATATCACCGAGATTCGCACTGCAAATGAGCTTTTCTCAGCGGCGAAAACGTTCGGTGATTACGATGCGATTATGCTCACCGATACCTTTGAACCCAACAAACTGCCCTCACTAAGTAAGACTGTGAAATCTCAGCTTAAGAACCACCCAAATACCAAGTTACTGTTGTCAGTGACCAACACTCAGCAAGCACAAGAGTGTCATAGCTTCGTCGACAAAATCATCAACGCCCCTGCTATCCCTTATGAGTTCATTCCAAACCTACTCACCATTATGGAAGCGGAAGCATCGGAAGAACAGATGGAGAACAGCTCATTCCTGATCGTAGAGGATGACCGAGTTCAGCAGATTTTACTGAAACGAATCTTGACCAAGCAAGAATACGAACCCGACATGGTTGGCGATGGCGCCGATGCCGTGAAGCACTTTATGAACAAGCGTTCTGACATCATCTTCATGGATTGCATCATGCCGGGTATGGGTGGCATCGAAGCCACAAAACGCATTCGCCAATTCGAACAAGAAAACGAGAAAAACCCTTGTACCATCATAGGTGCAACCGCATTGACCAGCAGTAACGAACACCAGGCTTGTATTGAGGCCGGAATGGATTACGTAATCAGCAAACCTTATAAAAGCGACCAAATCATCAAGGTGATCAACAAGTATGTGGCGGTACAAAAACTTAACTAGCAGCATCATAGCTGCGCTTACATTAAGCACGACACCTTCAGCATCGGCGACTACCCTGCTTGAGGCGGTAGAACTCGGTCTGCAGAACAGCCTTTCTCTTCGGGCGAGTGATAAAGGGGTCGAAGAGAACGAATACAACATTGGTATCAGCCGCTCAAAATTTCTTCCTTCCCTCAATGGTGCTGCCGATACCACATGGAACGAGAATGAAACCTTGCTATCAAGTGTGCCTGATGAAACTTCAAGCTATAACTCGAACAGCTACAGCCTTTCCCTTTCTCAATCGATCTTCAATCTGGGCGATATTTTCAAATATGGGACAGCAAAGCTCGACTTCAATATCGAAGAGATTAAACACGAGAACAAAATCCAAAGCACCATCTCTGAAATTGGCTCACAGTACTTTGAGTATTTGAAAAACAACGCACAGATAAAAGCGACTAAGGTCGAACTTAAATCGTCTGAGACGCGTGAACATCAGATGCGACGCAATGTGGAGCTCGGCAATACAGCCGCTAGTGAGCTGTACGAAGTAATAGCTCAGAAAGAAGGTGTGTCGAACCGATTAAGAACCTTGCAGAAAGATCGTCGCGTCATTCTCAACGGGCTCTCTATTCAAATTCAATACCCTATTACTCCGTCGCAAGACATATACGAAAGCGTGCCTTTAAAAGAGATCAACGAAACAGAACAACGCACGATCATGGATCAGGCGTTAAAGCTGAATAACGATTTATTGGTAGCAAAGAAAACCGTAGAGAGAAGCCGCAGAAGCTTAAAAGAGAGCGGTTCGAACTTCTTACCGACCGTATCGCTTTCAGCCAGCTATCGACACGATGACGCCAATAACTTCGACAAAACCGACATTACAGCGACAGGCGAAAGTAACTCAACCAGTGTTGGGTTAAACCTAGCAGTTCCTATCTTGTCTGGTGGCTCTGATTACTACGGCTATCAAAAATCATCGACGGCCATCGAACGTACTGAGCTGCTTTACCAAGATTCGCTTTACACCACACGTAACAGTGTGAATACCTCCGTGCTCAACATTAACGATTTCTCGCAGTCTATAAGCAGTTACGAAAACATCATTCGCGCCAACTACGCGTCTTATAAAGGGATCCAAAGAGCCTACCAATTGGGCACGCGTACTATCACCGACTTGCTGGCGGCGGAAAGTAAACTATTCAGCGCCTTAAGAGACTACGAAAGCGCACGATACGACTACATCATCGAGACCATCAAGCTTGAGCAAATTAAGGGAATACTCTCAATTCAATCTATCGAAAGCGTGATGCAATTAATGAGCGATATTGAGGGACGAGACAATCAAGATTTGGTGCCTAAACATCTTCTCTCAACGGAGTCGTTGAGGAAAGGAGGTCGCAATGCAAACTGAGCAGTTTTCGCAAAAGATCAACATGGCAGATAAGTGTTATCTGACTTTCTCAACGATAATATCGACCCTGTTTGGTTTGGTACTGCCCTTCTCCATTCTGATCATTTTTGACCGAGTGTTACCCAACCAAGCACAAGATACTCTGTTCTTATTGTTCGCGATTATCTTGATTTCTATCTTCCTCGACTATCACTTAAAAAATCAGGAAGAGAAGATTTCCTCTGTCATCATGAGGCAGTTTGAGACCAACTTAACCAATAAGGTATTTCAATCCATCTGTTTGGCGGAAATCTCTAAGTTCCGACGTTTGGAGCCAGGCGAATACCTAGAACGAATCTCAACCATTCCTGAATTGAAAACCTTCTTTGGTGGCGAATCGGTTCGAGCGCTTATCAACCTTGCCGTCAGCGTGATCACTATCCTCATCATAGGACTCATCAACATATGGGCTGGCATTACCCTTCTGATTGCCTCTGTCATCTTGGCTATTTTTGCGTGGAGCCTTTCCAAACAAAAGATTGGTAGTTTGCAGAATAAGTCAGACATCGAAGGGTTAACTACCTCCAAAATCATTGAGATCATCTCTAGCCCGCTTGATATCAAAGCTCGAAATATGGAATACCGCGTTGAAAGCCTGATGACACAAATGGTCGAAGAGCGCGAAGTTGAGAACATCAAATATGAGCAGATTGAATCTAACTTCAGCCTAATATTGGCGCTCATCCAACAGCTTTCTATAGCTTGTGTTGTTGTGGTACTGGCAACGGCCGTTATCAATATGGAATCTAGCCAAGGCATCATGGCCGCGATCATCATGCTAACCAACCGTTATTTTGCGCCTTACCAACAAGTGATGCGCACCGCGAGCCGTTGGGAGTTAAACAAACTCCATATTCAGCGTATCGTTGACCTCCTTGAATTGGCCGCCTCTGTTGAACACCAACATGAAACAACAGAAGTAGAACGTATCTCGGTTAAGTATTCTGAAAAGCAGCGTATCGAGTTCGAACTCGGACAAGCCTATTTGCTGACAGGGAAAAGTGGTTCAGGTAAGACCCACCTCGCTAACTGTATTACACGTCAGAACAGTGATAGCAAACTAGATATCATGATTAACGACACGCCTTTGGATGACGTCAATTACAACGTTTGGCGTAACAGTGTTCTGATGGTTGATAAGACCAGTTCGTTCGTAGAAGGGACGATTATCGATAACCTCACCTGTTTCCGCCCAAGCTTGAATAACACGGCGTTTGCACTGTGTGAAACCATGAACATCAAAGCTCAAATTGATGGGCTTCCTGCCGGTTTTTATACAGAACTCAAAGGCCATATGCGTAACCCATTCTCACGCCAAGTTGGCTACGCCCTATTATTAGTTCGCGCCCTGCTCGCCAGTAAGCGCGTATTGATATTTGATGACATCGACTGTGTGTTTGATGAGGAATTTGCACGAATGGTTCTCACCAGTACGGCTTATCGAGCCAACGACAAAATCTTGATCATCGCCAGTAATAAAATGGACAAGCTTAACCATCGCCTCAAACGCGTAAAACTTACCGGAGGTGACCAATGAGTATCTTAGTCGACTTCAATAATGTACCGCAACGTGTCTTGGATTTTGAATCCAGCGGATACGACGAACGTTACAGTCAATCGCCACTTATCCGCGGTTTGGCCTACACCTTGATAGCACTCGAATGGGAAGGCACACCCGCGATACTCAGCGATGCTTTTATTCCGAAACACAAAGACAGCGACAGCTTTACAGCAACCATAGAGCGTCTTGGGTATCGCTGTGATGTGACCAAATTAAAGACACTCGAGAATATAGATAAACACCCTCAGCCATGCTTTATTGAAATAGAGAATCTAAGTGCGATTTTCTTAGGCACCAAAGATGGAAAGTTGCTGCTGTTTGATTACACGAACAACAACACCATTGAATACCCAATGTGCAAAAAGCCCTGTTTGCTGATTGCGATTAGCGAATATTCTCGTCTGTTCCGCGAGCCACCTCCGGAATCGCAAGACAGAAGCAATTGGATTAAATACGCTTTCTATCGTTATAACAATGAACTTAAAAGCCTGATCATTCTCAGCTTCGTCATCAGTATTCTCGGTGCATTGCAGCCATTCTTTATTATGAGTGTATATAACTTCGCACTGACTTCGAGCTCCGAAGCCACACTCTATTGGCTAACCTTATTCGCCATTATTGTCGGCTTCTCTGAATACTTCTTTAAGAAAATGCGGGTCAACATCATTGCCACTTCCGGTAAAGACCTCGCCGTGCACATCTCGCAAGCCGTTATATCTAAATTGCTTTGGCTACCCTATGCGATGACATCTACTGCTGGGGTCTCTTCTCAGCTAGCACGTTTGAAAGATATCGATACCTTCCGACGCTTGGTGACTGCCGAATCGACGCTCAGCTATTTTGATATGCCGTTTGTGATCGTATTTATCATCGCCATTGCTCTGATGTCTGGTACAGCGGCATTAGTGGTGATGGGTGGTTTAATCCTGATGTTAGTGTTCTGTATTTACTCTCGCTATATCTACTCGCAAGCCACATCCAAAAGTTCGCGCGCCAATGCGATGGTCTCGTATCAATGGAACGAAATCCTTCGTGGTATCAAAACAATCCAAGGCCTGCCTTTACTTCGTGTCGTTCAATCTCGATTCAGTGCATCGCATATGCAAAGCACCAGCGATGCAGAGAACGTTGCCGTGACTAACAGTAAGATTCAGGCCGCTGGTGGCAGTTTGATTCAAGTGATTGGTACAGCAAGTATCGTGACCGCGGTAATCGGCGTGATGGAAGGTACTTCTGATGCGGGTGCCATGCTCGCAACCGTTATTTTGGTTTGGAAAGCGTTAGGCCCAATCATGGGTATCTATAACTCAATTTCCAAGTTCCAATCGATCAAGGCTTCATCAGCACAGATAAACAACCTGATGTCGATGAATGACGACAAATTGACCTTAGAAAAAAGCCCACCTATTCGCCTGTTCCAAGGAAGCATTGTGGGCAGCGGAGTCAGTCACCGATATGCAGGAGCCGCAACGGGTTTAACTAACTTGGGGTTCAAAATCCCACCCAGTGCCAAAGTGGTCATTTGTGGCCCTACGGGCTGCGGTAAAACCACCTTAATTTCAATCATTGCTGGGTTAGAAGACCGCTATCAAGGCGCTGTATCTGTCGATGGTTACAACATTAAACAGTTCAATAGCTACCGTTATCGCACGTCGATTAACTACATCCCTTTCAATTTGCATATTTTTGAAGGCTCACTTGAGACCAACTTCATTTTACACAACGGACTGATTCCAACAGACAAGATGCAAGAGATGATCAGCTTCTTCGAATTAGATGAATGGCTTCCGGAAGGCTTGGCTACTCAGTTAAGCGTGGATAAATGCAAAAGTCTTCCGAATGGAATTCAACAAAAACTGCGTCTGGTACTTGGCCTAGGTAACTGTGAGCAATCTCTGATTATCATTGATGAACCGTTCAACGGTGCAGAGCAAGAAAACGCTCAATACTTTAATCGCCTGTTCTCCGATAAATTGTTGAATAAGACCGTGATTTTTTCGACTAACGACCCTGGTTTGATCGCAACATCAAACATGAGTTTAGTGTTAGAGCCGGATGGAAATTTGAAATATTTTGGCTTAACAGACAAATACTTAAACAGCTTAAGCTAAAACCTCAACGCTTAATCACAATTCGCTATTTAGGGAAATGGATATAATTGACAAATTCATAAGCGAGAGGGATGATTCGCCCCAATACCACAGGTAACAAGGAAGAATATGTACACATTCGTTGCAGACAAGCTTGATGTAGCTTACTTATCCGCAATTCCTGAAAACCACCAACTTCAGGAGTGCGATGTACCTGAAGAAGAGATGGAGCTTCGAGAGATCGTTGAGGTTTGGTATGAGTCTGCCTTCCTACCCGCTTTCAATCTTCAGAAAATAGACATTGAGAACAAAGCAGAGCTCACCATCGTACAAATGCACGTATTCAGCAATGATACGAGCACACTCGCCTTCCTACTAAAAAACAGAGTGTATCGCGCCGCACTTAACAGAATGCTCGGTATTTGGACATTAGAACCCTCTGCAAAAACCGTATTAGAGCAACTTCTTTTCGAATTAAGCCTCGATAACAATCGTCCTCATTAGTAAGCTTTTTAAGTGATTCATCAATAAGCATAAAATTAAACAAACTGCCAAACGCTATAAATTACTAATAAAAGAACGCATTTCAAAATAAGCTCTGGAATCACAAGAACTTATACCTCTCCCACACTTACGTAAAATTTACCGTTTCAAAGTTTCCATATCGGCATTTTTATTCTACTGTTTTTATATAACGACAGTTGGATGGATCCTTATATGGCGATTACGGTTTGGAATAACCTTTCAGTCAAACATAAACTCTTTGGCTTAGTTCTACTTCCCATTTCATTATTACTCTTCCTAGCAGGTAGACAGGCTTATATATTAACGACTCAGTTAACCGATTTTGAACGAACCAATCAGTTATCTGTCTATCTTCAAGATATTTCTATTTTGTATAGAAGTACCTTAGCCTCTAGCCCTGAAGAGTTTGCTACTCAAAGCAACCAAGTAAAGGCAGAACTTAAAAACCTGTCTCCCATCATTTTTTTAGACGCATCTGGTGAAATGAATCAACTTGTTGCCGATTTCAGCGAAGCGACCTTATCGACGATGCAAGTGACTGACACTTACGATAAATTGGATGCCCTCGAATGGCAGAGCGATTTATACAAGCAACTGTTACTTGAAGTAGAGAAAGTCCCTTTTGAAAACACTAAACGTGAAATTCAACAGCACCTCACTGCCCTTCAACAACTTGAGTGGTTGATGTTTTGGTCGAACGAAGAGTTCAAGCTTGGTAGTTCACTGATTGAGATCTTCCAAATCAGCCAAGAGTACGACCCAGAACTCGCCGAACAGATCAAAACCTTGAGTGAAAGACAGCAATTGTTCTTAGAGCGCTTTGTTTCATTGAACGCCAACGAACATCAAGTTTCTTTGATGGTTGAAGTGTTTCGAAATGATGTGTTCGCTCAAAGCCAAGAGATAAGAAGCGCGCTACTCGACCTAAATACAATCAGCCAACTGACGCCACAAGAAGTGTCTGTCGGCTTAGAAGCGATGAGCGCACGGCTCAACTTATTACAAAGCCTGGGCGGCGTAATCAAGCAAGAGTTTCAACAAGAAGTTGAGCAAGCCATCTATGACGCGCAAATACAACGAACCCTGTTTATTTCAATCGTCGCTTTGCTGGCAGCGATTGTTATGGGTTTAACTCTTAGCTTGGCGAGACAAGTCACTAACAACCTTAATTTGGTGTTAGCTTTCTTAAAAAGCGAAAATGATGACACGCGCCCTTCTTTAGATAAATTAATCCAAGGTAAAGATGAACTCAGTCTGTTTGCTCAGCAAGTTGAACGATTGACCATCGAACGAGAGCTCGCGAAAGAGAGATTGACGGTAGCAAAAGAAGACGCAGAGAGAGCCAAAGAGGATGCCGAACACGCGAAAGACAACGCAATACAAGCCAGCAAAGCAAAAAGTAGCTTCTTGGCCAACATGTCTCATGAAATTCGCACCCCGCTCAATGGTGTTATTGGTATTTCGGAAATCCTCGCAGATACGCCGCTTACACCGACACAACGTGACTATGTTGATACGATCGAAACTTCATCCCAACTGCTCCTTAGCTTAATCAACGATATCTTAGACTTCTCTAAAATTGAGTCTGGCATGCTATTAATCAGCCCGCATTCTGCATCGATTAGAGAGTCGATATACGACATCGCCTCTATTGTGGCACCAAAAGCGAAAGAACAAAGAATATCGATTAACGTTGATATCAGCCCAGATACACCAGCACGCGTGATGATAGACGATCACCGTTTAAGACAGATCTTGATGAACTTTATGTCGAATGCGGTGAAGTTTACGGCTGAAGGTGGCGTCACATTATCAATTCAAACGCTCAACAAAGCAGATAACAATGCCACCATTCGATTTGCTGTACGAGATACGGGTATTGGTATCGCTTCACTGCAACAAAAACAGATATTTGAACCGTTCGCTCAAGAAGACGATTCAACCACACGTCAATTTGGTGGTACTGGTCTTGGTCTAGCCATCAGTACACAGTTGGTAGAGCTGATGGGTGGTCAAATTCAACTCGACTCCGTCAAAGGTGAAGGAAGCTGTTTCTACTTCGACTTGGTATTGCCTGTTGACTTGATACTGCCAAAACCAAGTACAGCAACGGCTGATATTTATGTGCTGGGTAACGAAAACATGCTCTCCGAGCGAATCGAGTCCGACCTTAACCTTTATGGTTTGAAGGTTACCGATAAAACGAATGATATAACGGCAATTACAGAGCAGCTCTCCACTCAAAAACACACTAAACCTATTACTGTTGTTTTCGCCGAAGATGACGCATTCCTAGCTAATACCCACGCAGATAACTTAGAAAAGCTGCACCAAAACGGCATCACTATCTGTTTGATACGTTCCTTCTTAAGTGAGCCAGCGAATCTTGGTGACAGCGTTACTGCACAAGTCGCACAGCCCCTACTCGGCTTGCGTTTAATTAAAGCTATTGAGCTTTGTGATACACGAGGTTTGGCGGAACTATCAGAAGCAAGCCAGACATCAGTCGAGATCCAACACAAAATCCTCATCGTTGAAGACAACAAGATCAACCAAAAAATTGCTGGTCTTCATGTCGGTAAAAGTGGTTTTGAATTCGAGTTCGCTAATAATGGTCAAGAAGCTGTGGACATGTTCACCGCTAATCCTCATTACGCGGTGATACTCATGGACTGCATGATGCCGGTTATGGATGGCTTTGATGCAACAAGCAACATCCGAAGAATTGAAAAAGAAACAGAAGCGACGCGACGCATCCCTATCATTGCATTGACCGCCAGTGTCATCGATGACGATATTCAGAGGTGTTTCGACGTTGGTATGGATGACTATGTACCAAAACCATTCAAGTTCGAAATGCTTAAAGAGAAAGTACTCACCGCGGTAGAAGCTATGCCACTACCAGCTTCCTATAAAGCTCAACCTAAGAAACAACCTGCAACTGTCACTCCAATTATCAACGGGGCTGCGACCAAACGTACTTTGCCTGAAGAAGCGGAACAAAACGCAATTCCGAGCAAATCACAGAGAATCTTGCTAGTCGAAGACAACCGCGTCAATCAAAAAGTAGCTTCTATCATGCTGAAGAAGGCCGGATATGCCTTTGAAATTGCAGACAACGGACAAATTGCCGTTGATATGTACCAGAACGACAGTAGCTTCGACATTATTTTGATGGATTGCATGATGCCTGTTATGGACGGTTTCACGGCAACTAAGGAGATTCGAGAACACGAGAAAAACCAAGGCTTAAGCAAAACTCCTATTATCGCGTTAACCGCTAGTGTTATCGATGATGATATTCAAAAGTGCTTTGATTCCGGAATGGATGGATACGTAGCGAAGCCCGTAAGAAAAGAAAAGCTATTCCATCAAATAGAAAGTGCGACTTGTTAGGAGATACCTCATGGATTGGATTAGAACAATAAAAACACTTCCCCGCAGAGTCATGTTGCCAGTCGCGGTAGGGCTATTAGGAAGCTTGCTTTTTCTAAGCCCTGCTCACGCCGCTGAAGATTATGCCATATTTTCTTTAGACTCCGGATTTGAAGAGATATCAATAAACAAAGCGCGAAAGCTCTATAGAGGGAAAACTAAGCACCTCAATGGCAAACGTGTTGAACTGTCTGATTGGCCTGAGAACAGTGCCGAAAGAGAGGACTTTTATCAGCTTTTGCTTGGAAAAAATGCCGCTCAAATGAATGCACACTGGGCTGGTTTATCTTTTTCAGGAAAAGCGCGTTATCCAAGAGAAATCAAAACGGCGTCAACCGACAGCTTAGTCGACTGGCTTGATGACAAACCAAACCGTATTGGTTACTCCCCACTCTCTTCGGTTCCTCAAAATGCCAACGTTCTCTACGTTATAAGTTCGGAGAAATAATATGAAAAGAATAATTACGTCAGTGTTATGTGCCTCAATGGCCTCTCCGGCTTTTGCGAATATCGAACTTACCGATAATTTATCCTTGAGTGGCTTTGGCTCAACGTCTTGGGCAACATCGGATAACGATAATCCATTAATCATCAACCGCGGTTTTACTGATGAGAGCTGTTACGACTGTGATACCACATTTGGTGTTCAACTCGATTACTTCTACAACTCATTCAAAGCTTCCGTGCAAGTTGTTAAGCCACCCCAATATGATTGGAGTGAGCCGCAGCTAGAGTGGGCTTACTTAGGTTATGAATTTAATGACTTTGATGTCAGCATTGGTCGATTACGACTACCATTATTCCTTGCCTCTGAGTACTACTATGTGGGCCAAGCCTATATGACAGCAAGGCCACCGACAGAGGTGTATAACAGCGTTCTCGGAGTCACAGCTTTCAACGGTATAAAAGTGAGCTGGACTCACGATGTCAGTGACGAAGCTACTCTTTTACTTACTCCGTTTATCGGCATAAAAGATAAAAATGACGTAGATTTCAACTCGACTACAAAACTGGAATTTGAAACCAATCGCATGTTCGGTGCCAATCTTCAATTGAGCGGTGAAAACTATCGTTGGAACTTGTCATTCCTCGACTCCAATTTTGATCAAACCGTTTCTGGCACGATTACAATCCCTGGGACTTCGATAACAGCTCCATTCAGTAGCAAACAAGACAACCAACACATTCAACTTTGGTCGTTAGGTGTTGAGTATGAATTAGGTCAAGCGGTGCTTGCAAGTGAAGGACAGATCAGTGACATCTCGTCCTCGATGTACGCTAGTTTGGGCTACAGACTAGATTTATTCACTCCATACGTCGTTTACGGAGCAGAGTTTGATTCTCACGAACACCTAACAGGAAACAGCTACCTAATTGGTGTGGATTACGATGTGTTACCTAACGTCTCCATCAATGGCGAAGTGCAATATTTTGAGGCTCGTAAAGCAAACGGTGCCTTTGTTGAGGATTTCAATGCACTTACTGGTTTTGATGACAAAGATGCCGTCCTTTACACCATCATGTTGAGTTTCGTCTTCTAACCCAAATCCTTTTCCAATTACGCCAGACGAAACTGGCGAAGAGTTTATGGTAAGTGCAACGAATCCATATGTAAGCAGCACTGGGTATTCGGTACTCAAGCAAGGAGGTAATGCAGTCGATGCAATGGTGGCGATGCAGATGACAATGTCGGTGGTTGAACCGGATATGACTGGGATTGGCGGCGGTACTTTTGCGCTGTTTTACCAAAAAGACAAAGACCAAGATTGATCGCACCAAACCTTACGACCCAACGGGTTTGCTCGTCGAAAAGAAAACCTACGCCGAAATGTTAGTACCAGAGTTCATGCAGCTCGGTTATCCGGTGCATGTCATTCCAGTCGTCAGTGGCTTGAATGCCATTGAAGTCAAAGATGGCAAGATCTATGGCGCGACCGACAGACGCCGTGCATCAAGCTCTATGGGTGAATAATAAAACGAAATGGGCAAGTAACAGGCTTGCCCTTATTTTGTCTTTAGTTGCTTGAACCTCGTCTAAGCAGTTCATGGATGCGAAAAAGCCAGTCGAACGTGTCGACTGGCTTTTCATTATAGGCTTCGCTAATTACTCATTAGGATATTATGAGCTTGGCGCTACTCGTTTATCTTTCAACTGATCAATAACATAGTCAGGAGCTACTTTACCTAGCTCACCTAAGCAATCATCGGTCTTTTCATTTCCGTAGCGCACATAGATATCGCATACCGCGTATAGCTGCTCTGGAGAACCAGAGATCAAATATGCTTTCTCGAACGATTTAGTCGACTTGTCGATATCCAACTCTTCTTGTAATACCCCATTTAGGTACCAGTAGTAGCTGTTATCTTTCGCTAACTTCGCAGCCACTTCAATCTCTTTGGCTGCCGCAGTTTTGTCTTCAAGGCGAACCAGAGTCAACGATTTCGAATAATGCAGAGCGGCGTTGTTTGGCACGCTCTCCAAACCACGATCTAATACTTCGACTGCTTGCTTATCTTTGTTCTGAGCTCGAAAATTATCTGCGTAGCTCAACCAAACTTGCGCTTCTTTTGGATGCGTATTGATCAGCTCTAGATAAACCGTTTCCGCCTTATCCCAGTCATTGTGCCAACGAAGCACATCAGCAAACAGTAATTGGTACTTTTCAGATTCTTGCGTTTCCAAGAAGCTAATAAGCTCTATGACTGGTGGTTCAATTTGTGCTTTCTGCTCGTCATCCAATGCATTGAAGTCACGGACTAGGTTTGACGTTGCCGTATGGCGAACCATGGTATCGATGTCTTTTAGCAGGGGGGAAACTAACGCCCAACGATGCTCAAGTTGGTAAGGTTCAGAACCGATAACCGCCGCTTCACGAACTTCAGGGTTTTGATCTTTTAAGCCTCTTGCCACCGCCACCAGCGCATTTTGGCTTGGATATGAAGCAAGCTCTTGCAGTGCACCAGTACGATTTTCAACAGATTGATTCTGATCTTGTGCCATGTAAGACAACTGTTGAATGCGGGTTTGAGTGTCCGTCATTTCAAGCACTTGATTGATATTTTGTGCTGGCGCGTCAACCGTTTGTTGAACACTATTCGCAGCCATCGCAGACGTTGAAATTAATGCGGACGTTGAAATCAATAAAGCAACAGCCGTCACTAAACTCTTCTTCATCATAGTATTACCTTAAACTGGAGAACTTAGCCTGTCCTTAGACTCGTATCTGATTAAATTTATCTTGGACCTGTTGATCCAAAGAACGAGTTAAAACTTGGTCTCGAACGTAGCTTGTTGCGCCTGTTTTGCTCGATGCGCCATCAATACTGAGTCGCTGAATTTACCATGAGCAACCGGATGCCCCATCGCGCGAGCGATGTACGCCATCGACTTATCGACATGAGAAAAGAACTTATGCCAACCTGCACATAAGTAGTTCAAGCCCGGTTCGCCTGCACGAGTTTTGATAAAGCGGTTCTTAGGGCACTCACCATGACAAGCGAACTTGTAATCACACTGCTGACATTGACTGGTCAGTGTGCGGGATTTAGCAAAACCAAACTTTTGCTGTGGTGCGCTGTACGCCAAATCATCAAGTTTCTCGTGATGAATATTGCCAATTTTGTACTCAGGGTAAACATAGTGGTCGCATGAGAAAACATCGCCATTTGGCTCCATTGCCAAGCCCTTTCCGCATATCTCATTCAAGGTACACAGTGGGTTCGGACGCCCAATCCATGTTTCTACGCTCGCTTCAAAATACTGAACAAACACCTTACCGATGTCGTTCTTAGCCCACTCGTCAAATACAGAAATCAAGAAGTTACCCCAAGCCAAATCCGACACACACCACGATTCCATGATCGAATCTTTATGGCCGGGGATCAGGCGTTTGTCGCCTTGTTTGAGCTGCTCGCTTACTTGCGATGTTTGTGGTGCAACCGTTCGGAACGTTTTCTGTTCAACGATAGGAATAAACTGCATTTGCGGTGACTTCACAACATCACGTAGGAAGCGATAGACCTCAAGTGCATTTTGACTGGTGAGGTTATTCACACAGGTAAGCGTTGCGAACTTCACTTGGTGTTTGTGCAGCAGCTCCACAGCCGCCATCACTTGTTTGAATGTGCCACGGCCAGCTCTGTTAACACGATAGGCATTGTGCAGCATTTCGGGACCATCAATACTCAAACCGATCAGGAAGTTGTTCTTCACAAGAAACTCCGCCCAATCATCATTCAGCAAGGTACCATTGGTTTGTAAATCGTTTGAAATCAATACACCTTCAGGTTGGTACTTTTTCTGTAGCTCAACCACGCGTTCAAAATACGCCAAACCTAGCATTGTCGGTTCACCGCCCTGCCATGAGAAGATAATTTCTGGCGTGTTTTGACCTTCGATGTATTGTCGGATGTAGGTTTCTAACGTCTCATCATCCATTCTTGGAGAACTGCCTTTCTTGTACTCCAACAAATCTTGCTTACTTAGGTAGTAACAATATTTACAGTCAATGTTGCATGCTGCGCCAATCGGCTTAGCCATGACATGCAAGCGCTTAGACGCTTTACCGTTATATTGTGGACCTTGAGTAATATGCATGATTTACCTACCTATTTTAGTATTCTGGGCCCATCATAATTCCTATTCGAACAGGTGACATGTTATACCCTTTATAACCAATAGGAATGACCTTAAACGTTAGAATTAGACCCTATTTCGAACATCTGAGGCACGTGATGAAATTTCTTAATTACAAACAGTTAGCAACAATTAGCAGCGTCACCATGACTATCCTTCTGAGTGGCTGTGCAAGCGTGCCTACACACCCCATCGCCCAACAAATTGACCAAGAGATGGTGTTGGTTGAAGGCGGCACATTCACCATGGGGTCGAACGGTCCAGAAGCGACCAAAGCAGAGCGTCCTGCACGTAATGTAACTGTAGATAGTTTCTATATTGCGAAGTTCGAGGTGACTCAAGAATTATTCGAATCGGTGATGGGTTCATCTCTCAGTTATTTCCAAAACCCACAAGTTCCGGTCAATAACCTTAGTTGGCAGCAAGCAAACTATTTTGTTGAGCAGTTGAATGAATTAACGGGTGAAGAATACCGTCTGCCTACTGAAGCTGAATGGGAATTTGCAGCCAAAGGTGGCAATAAAAGTAAAGGCTATACTTACAGTGGTTCCAATAACTTAGATGATGTTGCGTGGTACTCAGCAAATTCTAAAAATAGCGCACATCCAGTCGGGCTAAAGAAACCAAATGAACTAGGCTTATATGACATGACAGGAAACGTGGGCGAGTTTGTTATCGATGCCTTCGATGACACCTTCTACCGATTCGGTCCAACAGACAACCCTAACAACGCAAAACACAGCGACGTCGGTTTATCACACAAATCGGTTCGCGGTGGCAGCTTTGCTTATGACGAAAATGAATCTGAAAGTTACCGTCGTGACTTCGCAAGCCAATCGATCACTATGTCAGATATGGGGCTGCGTTTAGTTAAGGATGTGAACTAGCTAACGAAGCGAACTAACTAAAGATGCCGAAGGTTATGGTTCACTAATCGTCACCAACAATACTAAAAATACGATTCGCACTGCACACACGTTACAAATCTGGCCAAACGTTGGAAACCTGACCAAATATTAGAACTCAGCGGCAACTGTGAATAAGGAAACTCTATGCAATACACCAAGCTTTCAGGACTAACCCTCGCGTTACTCTGCGCTCTCCCAGCTTCAGCTGAGGAAAAGCCAAATCTAGTCCTTCAAATCACGGTAGATGGCCTGCGCGCAGATCTAATCGAACGATATAAGCACAACTTCGGTGAAGGCGGTTTCCGGTACTTAATGGATGATGGTACCTACTACACCAACGCAAACTACCAACATGGCAACACGGAAACGATCGTGGGCCATGTGTCGCTTGCAACAGGTGCTCCACCGAGCGTACACGGCATGGTAGGTAACGTTTGGTATGACCGTAACGAAGAACGTTTGGTGTATAACGTAGAAGACGGTAACTACCAAATGCTGACCTCTGGTGCAGGTGTCGATAAAGCAACAGAGATCGACCCAACGCAGAAGACAGCACAAGGCGATGGCCGCTCTCCAGAGCCAATACTCTCCACCACGTTTGGTGACGAACTGACGATTTCCAATAGTGGCAAATCAAAAGTATTCGGTGTGTCAGTGAAAGACCGCGGCGCAATCTCATTGGCAGGACACAGTGGTAAAGCCTTCTGGTTCTCCAAAGCACAATCGGAGTTTGTCACCAGTAACTATTACTATGACGAGTATCCAGATTGGGTATCACGCTGGAACGAGAAAGCGATTGCTGCTCAGTATTCCAAACAGAAATGGGAGCTCTCATTACCGCGTGATAAATACACGTTGCAAGAACACGATACCGAACACAAAGTGAAACTCGGTGACTTCCAACGCACCTTCCCTCATCCTTATGGCCCGGCAAGTTACAAGTACTACAGCACAACGCTAACCGTCAGCCCTGCTGGTGACGAAATCACGGAAAACTTCGCTAGCACCTTGTTGATGCAAGAGAAGCTTGGCCAAGGCGACGTGACCGATTATCTGTCAGTGAGTTTCTCATCAAATGACTACGTGGTGCACCTTTACGGCCCTGAAAGCCTAGAAACAGAAGACAACCTTATCCGACTTGATAAGACTCTCGCTAAGCTTTTCAAAACCGTGGATAACCAAGTCGGGCTAGAAAACACATTGATTGTGCTGTCTGCCGACCACGGTGTACCTGAATCTTCACCTGCGGCAAATGCGCTTGGTTTCAATCAAGCTCAATACTTCAATAAAGACACACTACTCTCGAGTGGTGTTGAGAAACGATTGAAGGATGAATTTGGTTTAACCAAAGACGCGATTCGCTTGTACGCACAACCTTACATCTATCTGAATCATGATCTGATCGCTGAGAAGAAGCTTGATCTGGCTAAGGTCCAAGAAGCTATTGCGGATGAAAATGCAAAAGTGAAAGGTGTTGCGTTTGCTGTATCAAGTAGTGACATTGCGGCTAACCGAGTACCGGATACGCATGTGATGCAGCTAATTAAAAACAACTACCACCCTGCTCGTTCTGGCGACGTGTACGTAGTATTTGCACCGCGCAGCTACATTAACGACATGGAAGGCCTCCAAATTGCCTCTACACATGGTTCTCCTTGGAAATACGACACTCATGTGCCTGTGATCTTTGCAGGCTACGACGTTGAAGCTAAGAAGGTATCGCGACCAGTGACGCCATATGACATTGCGCCAACGCTTTCGAACAAACTGGGTATCACCCAACCAAGCGGGTCAATCGGAGAAGTGCTGCAAGAGATCACTGAGTAGACTCAATCTCTAAGGTTTCGTGAGCTAGATTTCGAATCCAGCACCCACTCAATAAAAGAGCCGTTTATCTGTTTCTGACTCACTAGGTCGAAACAAATAAGGTTCATCGCGGATTAGCGGGAACTAAAAACAAAAACGGTAGTAAGTGATATGGTTTAGTCGCCAAACAAAAATCATACACAAACTACCGTTTTCATGCCGAATCATACTTTCCTATCTTCATTCTGGGAAGGCTTTCAAATAGTAAAGTCTCACCAGACAGCATCACT
>NZ_JBFRTQ010000175.1:0-212 GCF_041474195.1 Vibrio sp. 10N.222.52.C3
AATCAAGTTGTGTTAGGGCTACGGAAAATTCACGTACATGCCCATGTTTAAAGGCTTCGTGGCTTGTTAGGCACTCGATTTTTCAATATGGTTAGCTAGTGCCATCACATAATTGACAATTAACCGATGATCAATTTGTAGATCATTTCCAGTATTTTCTAATACCTCCATAGAAAAACCGGAGGTCCAACAGCAGGGCAAGATCATGAAAA
>NZ_JBFRTQ010000175.1:935-5654 GCF_041474195.1 Vibrio sp. 10N.222.52.C3
AGCAGATATTTAGCCTAATTGCATATTCCGGAGCAATCCGACCACCGATTCCGGGATTATCCGGACATTCATTCCGTTTTAATCCGGACACCATTTCCGGGATAAACCAGCCAAATTTCCACGAACTCCGGAATCACTGTCCGGTTTAGCGGAATACCTTTCTTTTCTCTTTTAAATCAATAGCTCACTATCCTTGTTAGATAATCTAACGTAGCAAGGAAGTGACAATGCCTAAAAAGAGAACATCTATGACAAACATTAAAGGTATGCGCCCCATGAACCCACGGGGCTATGTTGCTAATGTTGAAGTTCCAAGGTAGGAGCGCATCGATATCTGGCTCAGCTTTCGCTAGCTCCTTCATGCACTTGACCATGTAATCGTAGAGGATAAGCCCATTGGCTTTTGCGGTCTCGACAATGCTATAAAGCATTGCGCTCGCTTCGGCGCCATTAGGGTTGGTCGAGAAGAGCCAGTTTTTCCTGCCAATGACCAGCGGCTTAATTGCGCGCTCTGCGCGATTATTATCGATAGATAAGTGACCGTCGTCGATATACCGAATGAGCTTTGGCCACTGACCGAGTGTGTATTTTATCGCTTTGCCTAGCGGACTCGACTCTATCACCTGCTGAGTCGTCATCCACTCGTAAAGCTCATCCAGTATCGGCTTGGCGTGCGCTTGACGCTCTGCTTGTCGCTTTTCGGCAGAGGCACCTTTCAAGCGTGATTCTATTCCATAGAGCTTCTGGATTTTGGCCAGCGCTTTATCCGCTTTGCCCGACTTACCTTTGCCTTGAAGCTTCTTAGCATCCATGAACTTACGCCGTGCATGAGCCAAGCAACCGACATTGGTCACTTGGTGAAGCCCATCATAGGCACCATAGCCATCTGTTTGTAGATAGCCACTATAGTCACCCAAGAAGGCAACAGGGCACGCCCTCGCGCGACTGTTTTGGTAGTCGTACAAGGCGATGTTTTTCACATTCGGTAACGTAGCTTCTGGCGAGTCTGTGCCCGAGCAGTAGAGCCACATGTAACACTGTTTATCTTCCTTGAGTACATTGAGTGGTGTTTCATCCGCCTGAACCACCACTTGTTTTAGTAGGTGCTCTTTCAAGGCTGCGTAGAGTGGTGCGAACTTCTCACTGACTTGGATAACCCACCGTGCCATGGTGGTTCGTGATAGCTCGATACCCGACTGAGTAAACAGCGATTCTTGGCGATAAAGTGGCATCGCGTATTGGTATTTACCAAGGATGATGTTGGCCAGCAAGCTTTCTGTGGCGAAGCTCTTAGGGATAATGCTTTGTGGCGCTGGCTTTTGAACGATGCGGCTATTGTCTTCTGTTTTTTCGCACTGGCGGCAAGCATACTTAGGGCGAACGTATTCCAGTACTTTGAGTACCGCAGGTGTGAACTCCAGTTTTTCGCTTCGGTCTTCACCGATTTTATGCAGACTATGGTTGCAGCAAGCGCACTGCTTTTCATGGTCGTCTAAATCGAGTTCGATAACCTCACGAGGTAAGGTCTTTGGAAGTGGCTTACGTTTTCCGCGTTTTTTCGTTGTGGTGGTTGTGGTGGTTGTGGTGGTTGTGGTGGTTGTGGTGGTTGTGGTGGTTGTGGTGGTTGTCGTCACCTCAACCTCTTCTTCCTTAGCGGCTTCAATTTCCACTTCGTTGAAGAGGTCACCTTGAGATTCATCATAAGGCTTTAACGCCTCCGAACGTTTAGCGAACTGACGGTCGAAGGCTAGCTTGAGTTGTTCAAGTAATGATTGGCGCTCTTGTTGCCATTGCGATTCCTTCTGCTCTTGCGAGACCATCAGGGCTTTCACCATCGCTTGTAGCTCGGCAACATCTTGACTTTCTGGGTTGATATCTGGCGTCTTTTTCATGGCATTGATTATACTAAAATCATGCCCTTAACGCTTGGTATATAAGGCTTTATTATCGATTAAGTCATTGTAATATCGTTTATTATGAGGGGTTTATGGCCGATAATCGTGAAGCCAGAAAGCAGTCTATCAAGCTCGAATTAAGTCAGGGTAAACACCTCGTTTTTCTCTTTTGAAGGCCACTTATACTTGGCTTTTTCGAGGCGTTTATACCAGAGTGCGAAGCCTGTTTTATCCCAATACAACACTTTGATTTTGTCGCGCTGTTTGTTGGTGAACAGGAACAGTGCGCCACTTCCTAAAGGTAAGTCGGTGTCACTTTCGATAATCGCAGCAAGACCGTTGATGGACTTTCTAAAATCGACGCTTTCACGATACAAGTAAATCTCTGGAGCGCTGAGCATGCGTTTCATGATAACGCACCGATAAGCTCTGCGAGATAGGCCGCTGGCGTGCCTTGCGGAATGCTCAGCTCAACATCATTGATGAGAAGAGTCATGTTAGCTGTTGCTATCTGAGCTTGATATTTCGTCGTCTTTTCGACGACTTCAGCTCGGACAAAGCTTAGAGATACGTCAGTTTTATTGAGTTGCTGGCGCTTGGCATAGAACGTTGAGGGATTGAGTTCATTGAGCTTACAAAACGCGAGTGTCGACAGTGAACTCGATTCAGATTGTTCAATAAGCGTTTGCCATTCTTGATTGGTGCGTCGTTTTCCCATTTCAAATCTCCTCATGGTTGGAGACTTGATCTTATTATTCGTGCTAGGTGATTAGAATGCGGGGTTTATGACGCGCTTACGAACATACTCACACTTCGACAATCTCTAGACGAGAGTAAATCGAACGTACTCACACTTCGCCAGTCTCTAAACGAGAGCGAAATAACTATCCAATCGCTGGTTGAAAAACTCAACCTAGCGCGGCGTAAACGCTTTGGTAGCAGTAGCGAAACCATGCCCCCTCAGGACTTAGAGTTCAATGAGGCGGAGACTCATGCCGATACGACAGGTGAAGAGGAAGCGGCCGATACCCAGAATGATGAAACATCGGAAGCAAAAAACACTTCATCCGAGACAAAACGACGTGGTCGCCCAAAGCTTCCCGAAGACCTACCACGAGAGCGTGTTGTGGTGGACATTCCAGAATCAGAAAAAACCTGCTCGTGTTGCCAGTCGTTACTCTGCAAGATGGGACAGAGCACCAGTGAAAAACTGGTGTATATCCCAGCCAAGTTATACGTTGAAGTCACTGAAAGACCCAAATACGTCTGTCGTCAATGTAATGCGTTAGGAGAGAAGAGTGTTGTTGCAATGGCTCCACCGCCAGCATCGATTATCCCGAAAAGCATCGCGACGCCCTCTTTGCTTGCGCAAATCATCACGAACAAATACCACTATGCCCTGCCTCTCTATCGTCAAGAATCGTTGTTCAGACAATATGGGTTAGCGCTCAGCCGAAAAACGATGAGTCAGTGGATACTGCGTTGCGCTGATAAGGTAGAGCCGTTAATCGCCTTACTGAAAGAAAGCCTCCTTGCTCAAGATGTTCTGTTCGCGGACGAGACCACGTTGACCGTGCTCGATGACGAAAGAAAGAAAAGTTACATCTGGTTGTATGGGTGTGGTCCGGACCGAGGAGGGAATGCGAAATCCCCCGGTATCGTCTTGTTCGACTACCAGGAAGGGAGTCGCGGTCACCACTGCCCTGAATGGTACCTGTCAAACTACACTGGATACCTTCATGTGGATGGGTATAAAGCGTATGAAAAGACAGAGGCGAAGTTGGTGGGTTGCTGGGCGCATGCAAGACGCAAGTTCATAGAGGCCGAGCAGAGCCAACCAAAAGGCAAGCAAGGAAAAGGGGGGAAAATCCAGTGGGCAGTCAATTGGTTCCAAAAGCTCTATCGTGTTGAACAAGCACTCAAAGATAAGACGAGGGAAGAGCGATATGTTACCCGCCAATCAAAGACTCAGTCTCTACTCAATGAGTTCAAGGCGTGGTTAGATAAATCGGTCACTCAGGTGCCCCCTAAAAGTAAATTGGGTGAGGCGATTAGCTACAGTCTCAATCAATGGTCGAAGCTAGTACGAGTTATCGATGATGGCTGGTTGAGCATGGATAATAACCGAGCGGAACGTTCAGTACGTCCGTTCACAGTAGGACGGAACAACTGGTTGTTCTCGAAGACTCATAATGGAGCACGCGCCAGTGCTGTGCTGTACAGTCTTATCGAAACCGCGAAGGCTAACGACTGTGAGCCGTATGAATATCTGGAATACGTGCTGCGAGAAATCCCGAAACTGAAAAGTGAGGACGACCATGGTCATCTTCTTCCTTGGAACATGCCAAAAACAGACTAGTCCCCCTTCCCCGAATAGCGTTCAGAATGACAGATACCGCCTTAGTTGGCGGTACCTGTGTTGATATTAGAAAGTCAATGAGTCGGTTCGTAGACGCTTACGATGCAGATTACTTATTAGCGGTAAAAGGTAATCAAAAAAGATTGGAGCAAGCGATTAGCCAAGTATTTAACTCTAGTATGATTAATAGTTTTGAAGGTGATAAATACGTCACTCAAGAGAAAGGGCATGGTCGTACAGAAACGCGTTTGAGTATGGTTGTTCACAATACAGATTTCTTAGGCGATATAGCGCTTGATTGGGCGGAACTCTCCACAATTGGCATGGTCGTTTCAATTCGTCAAGAAGGTGATAAGCCAGGAGAAACCATGCAAATCAAGCACTACATAAGCTCAGCAAAACTGACGGCTAAAGCTTTACTAGAAAGCACGCGAGCACATTGGAGTATTGAAAGTGTGCCGCAGG
>NZ_JBFRTQ010000176.1:0-2740 GCF_041474195.1 Vibrio sp. 10N.222.52.C3
ATATCAGTTGACCACTACAATACTTCTTCTGAAGCAAAGAAACACTACAAAAGCATATCTTACGAAACTCTGTTGGCAAGTTGGTTGCTACAAGACGGCTGGGAAGTTTTTATGCCCATGATCGATCATGGAATGAAGACTGATGTACTGGTTTCTGATGGGAATAAGTTCTATCGAATTCAAGTGAAATCGGTAGAGTGCTTTGATGAAAACACCGTTGTTACTGACCAATGGCAGAATACACAGATTGATTATGTAATATATTTCTCAAGATGTTCAAATTGGGGATATATTGCGCCGCCTTTTAAGGGAAAGAGGAAGGTTAATCACCCCGAGCATATAAGATTTCACCAACACTCCAAGAACTTCTTAAAAGCTTTCGGGCGAGCTTAGTAAACTCTATTCAGGGTGAAAACCGTGAAGAGCTTTGTTGGCACTATTGTGCTGACTCGTCTCTGCCCCATTTTTGTTGAGCTCATTACTATCTATAAGTTAGCTAATCATTATTTGACCAACTTTTTCTAATGTAGGTATGGTGTATAAGACTTATCACATAAATTTAGGTGGAGTTTAAGGTGAATAAAGAAACCAAAAAGAATTTTGATAAAGTATTTCAGACTGCGTTAGCACTGTTTGGTAGTGAAGACGCTGCTAATCACTGGCTCAAGCACCCAGCTCGAGGGCTTGGCAACAAACGACCAATTGATATGCTTTCGACAGCCGAAGACACCAAGGCTGTACTCAATTTGATCGGCCGTTTAGAGCATGGAGTGTTTTCGTGACCTTTGTTGCACAATTTGCCTAAAGTACTTCTGCCACATCCATTCTTTCAGAAAATAACCAATCACTCAATTAGCACATCATTTAACTTTTTTCTAACAGGTTCATCAGTTGATACTGACTCTCTGGTAATTCAGTCATAATGACAGGGAAGAACGGCACACGCACACCATATTATTCAGTAAAATAAGATTATTTATTCGCCAGTAATTAGTCGGACTTGTACAGGAATAAGTGGCATGAGTATATCGGATATAAAAGTAGTAGAGTTTCATCAAAAGCAAGGTGGCCAGTCTGTTGCTGCCGATGAGTTAACAAGCTACTTGATTGACAGTGGTTCAATATCTAAATTTCATGATACGCTGCCTGACGATCTGAGACGAATACTTGCTCCTTTTGTGGGACAAAGCCGAAATGCTTACCTCAATGCATTAAAGTCCCGATTAAAATCAGAAAGGTGGGTGGCAGTAAAAGCGTCATCTTCAGTGTCCGCTTCTTCTTATAAAAGTGCGTACTACCCTCCTGTGCATCAAGAGCCTAAACTCGCAAGCGTCCAAACCACCGTCAGCCATACGGAAGAAGACCAAAGACCAGATCTTGAGTACGCTTTTGAGATCTCTTGCTCCCAGTCGTCTTTTAAAGAGCATGTTGGGTGGGACATGGCGTTAGCTAAAACGAGTACTTCACCGATACATTCCCGTTGGAGCGAGCAAGAAAACGAGCACAGCATTCAATTGGTGGCCAACATAAAAGAGGGTGCGCCAAGGACGCTTGCATTGTCATCGAGAGGTTCTTCAGTACCCCTATCAATCTCTGACGTCTTAGCCAAGCCTAAAGGGACAAATTCGCTCAATGAAGCTTTCCTCGTCGTGATGCCGGCTGTACAGTTTGGTGAACGACTAGGGCTTGCCACTCAAGGGTATTATTACCATTTTAGTGAAGGCAAGCTCGTTCAAGAGTACAAAATTATCGGTAATGGTAATTGTCGGTTCTGCCTGACCTATTCGGATGAACTCACTCTTAGCGATGAGCTTCGTCCTACCGCTTGGCAAAGTGCGATACCGATTCAATGGCGTATCGATAATCAGGTATTGGACAACCAGCACTTACTCTATCTACCTCGTAAGTTGACACAAGATGAGTTTTCTACGGTGAATCCAGCGTGGCTCAATGAGCAAGGACTTTCGTTGAATATTTCAGAACTTGTTGATGCTGGACAGGGCAAGGAAACTCCTAACGAACGGTATCATGCCCCTCTGGATTGCCATTACTCACACCCTGGCCGTTTATTACATGGGACAGAGATTGTCGCCATCAATAGTCCCAGTCTCGTTGCCAAAGGTATTCCGGTCGTGAATCTTCGCCCCGAAAAACTCTTTCGTATCGGCGTGTTTTTTGATGGCACGGGGGCCAACGATAAGAATGACGCTTACAAAGAGCTGCGTGGAAATAAGTCTCGCAGTAATGTGGCGCGTTTGTTTGCGGCTTATCCTCAAATTCAAGGTGAATCAGCAAAAATATATATATCGGGAGTAGGCACCGTCGACATTGAAGACGACAGTCAGCGCCCCTCCATCATCGATGCAGCAAAAGATGAAACCGGTCCAGAGCAGGCGCTAGGGGTGAGTGCACAACAGGCGTTTGATGGAGACCTTGCTGATGCTATTGCGGGCATTAGTGGTAAAATCTTGCTCAACTATGTGGATGGTGAAAATGGAGCCTTTTACAAATGGCAAAGTTTGCTTAGTCAGTTTCAGCGCACTATCGATGAATTGGATCAATCGGGCTCTTATAATGACATCACTCATATCGTTTTTGATGTCTTCGGCTTTAGTCGAGGTGCTGCTTTGTCTCGTCACTTTGTTAATACCCTGTATCAAGGTTTACCTGATTACCATCGACCTGTCACGGGCAAGCAAGCAGATGTCACGATTTACCCTCATCTACTGGGTAATGAAAG
>NZ_JBFRTQ010000176.1:3509-4968 GCF_041474195.1 Vibrio sp. 10N.222.52.C3
AACAAAAAGTTTTCAGAAGAAGGTGGTTATGAGCGAGATGATACGAAAGGCGTCAGTGTACGGTTCTTGGGGTTATTTGATACCGTAGGGTCGTTTTACTTAGCTGGCAATAACGATGAAGGTAATTTTCAGTTGGGCCTAGAGCCGACGATGGCCACCACGGTCTTGCAGTTGGTTGCCGAACATGAGTATCGGAAAAACTTCCCATTAACCTCACTGAGTCGTGATAATTGGTTACCCGATAATTTCTACCAAGAACATTTTCCTGGATGCCATACCGATGTGGGAGGCGGTTATCCTTCAATTGAGCAATACGAGAAAGAGGGACTCCCTGACTATGTGGGCTTTCCGGTGAGCAGTACCTATAACCGTAACGAAATAAAATCAGAAATCATTGATATAGTGCACGCTAATTTTGCATATCCAGGGGGAAGTCTAGATAAGGCTGCGATGATAGAGCGCACTCGTCAAGTTAAAGACACCGAATGGAAAAAGATGTGCCGACAACGATTTAGCCACTACGGTGAGGTTAAAGAAAAAGACAACACGCTCTATTTTTATCACTTTAAACCCGTGAGTAATGCGATAGCAGGACTAGCCCTTGAACGCATGAAGCAGCAAGGAGCAATGGTTGGCATTGATTGGTTTGAAGATGATTATCAGGAAAACCTAACCCCTGACTATGTCACCGATGAGCTTTGCCAATCTTTATGGGGTGAATTATCAACCAAGCCATTGGGAGAAATAACCGTTGAAGATTGGAAAGCAACGCTTCAGTCACCGGTGATCTTTGACAACTATATCCACCGCTCTCATGATACGGTGATGAATCTCCCTTATAAGACGATAGCTGAAACGATTATAAATGGCATTACGACAGATGAAAAAACAGAAAAAACACCAGAGCGGAGAATTTGGGACAATGCCTAAGCACTTAATCACGTTACTCTTCATAGCAGTCGTCGCCTTAAGTGGCTGTCAAGAAGAGCAGCCGTTAATAAAAGCGACCATCGGTAATGCTGGAAGTATTAGTGGAAACTACGGGATCCGAGATGTCGCTATTCAAACCACAGGCGGTGGATGGACAGGCTTTGGTTATGGTGGCGTTAATGGTTACCCTGGAGCCAGTGCTGACATCGGTAAAATGGGCGTCCCAAAATACATCAAAGGAACTTGGCGTAAAGGCCGCAGCGACAAGGGTGAAACACTAACTTACTACCGTATTGATGCACCGATCGACTCTGAATTAGCAGAGAAAAAAATGCGCACTCTGCAACATTATTATAAAGACTACCAGCCTAATCGAGCTTCAATGCAGGTCATCGTAGATGAAGAGCGTATTCAAGTTATGTTTACTGTTGGTTGTTATTCTTACCGGATGGATTGTTCACCAAGTGAAGTCGCGGATCCAAATGGATGGGTGGTGATGAACCCATCAAGCACAACTGAAGTGGTTGTT
>NZ_JBFRTQ010000176.1:5729-5881 GCF_041474195.1 Vibrio sp. 10N.222.52.C3
CACAACTGAAGTGGTTGTTTTGTTTGATGGTAAAGGTGAGTCTTCGCCTGTACCATTCGAATTATAGTTTTGATACTTAACTGCTCCGCACCATTAAAATAGCACTTCAAGATACTTATAGTTATTAATGGTTTGTCCAAAAGTTTGTTATA
>NZ_JBFRTQ010000176.1:6628-7720 GCF_041474195.1 Vibrio sp. 10N.222.52.C3
GTCCAAAAGTTTGTTATACGCATGCTCACTATGTCTTTCTAGACGATTGTTTGTAGTGTGGTAATTTTACTACGTTGAATTTTAGCAGTTCTACAAATATGCAGACTTCCGATGCAATTTTATGCGAACTTATGTTGCAAATGGTACTTTAACTCGTTGATAGTTGGTTTCCGTTATGAAGACTTATGTTGCAAGCATCACCTTAAAAAAGCCGCTCTTTATGAGCGGCTTTTTGCTATCTGATGCTTTCTAAAGTGAACACAGTTCGCAATTAGTTTAGTCCACACTGCATACCAAACTATTCGTAAATGCTGTATGAAAAATACTTACTTGCGATTTTTTGATGCTGACCATTGTCGATCAAGCGCTGGATACCGTCATCAATAAGATCTTTGAGTTCATTATCTTGTTTTCGTACCGCGACACCAATACCACGCCCGAACCATTTTTCTTCTGTAAATTTAGGACCCGTAAAGTGGTAGTCCTTACCTTGCTCCGTTTCAAGAAAGCCCGTATTGAGTCCCATAGAACCACCAAACACGCTATCTAGGCGCCCGTTGAGTAAATCGGTAAAGGCTTCGTCGAATGATCCATAACGCTTGATATCTACATTTGGGTAGATCTCGGAAAGGTATTTGTCACCAATGGTAGCGCGCTGAACTCCAATTGTTAGTTCATTTAAGCTGCCGTCATCCATATTGATTTCACGCCCTTTTTCCATGACAAAACGAGTGGGAACTTTAGCGTAAGGCATCGTGAAGTTAACTTTCTTTTCACGTTCTTCGGTAATTGTCATAGCCGCTATAATTGCATCGTTTTTACGGCTTAAAAGCGAAGGGATAATCCCGTCCCAGTCAGTTTTTGAGATGATACATTTTACTTCTAATTCGACACACAAGGCGTTGGCTAAATCGACTTCAAACCCCTCTAATTCACCATCTTGCGTTGTCCAGCTGAATGGTGGGTATGCTCCTTCCACCGTAAATCGGATTTGCTTCCAATCTTTTGCGTAAGTAAATACTGAGAAAACACTGACGAATACAACAAATATCCACTTCATTTTTATTTCCTTATAGTTTTAATGGATAAGTT
>NZ_JBFRTQ010000177.1:0-341 GCF_041474195.1 Vibrio sp. 10N.222.52.C3
GCTTAAGGTTCTGTCTATGAACACGTACTGAACTTAAAAAGTTATTGGTGGTGAACAACAACCCCAGCTTCGTGTCGCTGTGCAGAAACGGCAACATCTTCATTGATATAGAAAAGCGCTACTGCGACGCAGCACAAGAAAACCGCTACCACATAGGCACTCAGTACCTGCAATACGTACAATGCTTCCGGTGGTTAAATAAGTGGTAACAGGCTGACCAATCAAGGTAATATTTTTACTAGTTAATATGCGTCTATTTTGCTAAACTTTTCGCTAATTAGAACCGTGTGAAACAGCATAAAAAGTGGTTTCACCTTGCCTTTAGGAGCCAAACCTAAGGG